>NZ_JADQAH010000005.1:0-131767 GCF_022129225.1 Psychrobacter sp. Ps7
TAGTTTCAGCCTCAAAGCCGCTTTCATCCATATACACAATGGGATAGCCTTGCTGCGTAAAGCGATCAAGCTTACTCTGATACGCCGCTCTTTTTATCAGACAGGCTTTTGGATGCTCTAAGGTCTTTTTTTTGGCTGATACCTAGGCGTTTTAAAGCAGTGTGCATGCCGGTTTTACTACAGTTGAAGCGCCTAGCTCGCTCATACAGATAGTCGTCTGGATGTTGTTCAACGTCTTTTAAGAGTGCTTCATTCGGTATTTTAGTCGGTGGTTTATTCCGGGTTTGTTTGATACTTGAATCTTTGAGCCAGCGCTGTAATGCGGTTTTGCTAATATTATAAAAAGTACAAGCCTGACGGATACTCATGTCTTTGTTTTTGACACTTTTAATCACTTGTGCTCGAAAATCTGCTGAATAGGTCATTTGTTATTCTGCCATTTCGCTTGTTTTAAAACGATTGTATCTTATTTAAAAAGAACTGACTATAGTAAGCTTATACTTGATCCAAGATTTCCTGAGAGATGAGAAATGAAAAATAATATTTATAGGATTTTACTAACAATATTATCTATTACATTAGCAGGTTGCAGTAATGCGGAGAATAAAAATCAATCAGTGCTACCTCAGACTAATAAAGAAGATATTTTTTTAGATAAACTAAAAATGCAATCATTAAAAACATCCAAACCTCAATTAAAATGCGCACAGTTTAATCTAGATAATATAGATAACACTGTATGCACCTACTGGAAAGACTCTGAGAAATTCGAGAAAGAGATAAAAATCCAAGAATATGAAATTTACCCTTCGCTTATAGAAGTCCATGAATTATCTCCGACTGAATATAATTTTTTTACAACTACAAATATGTATTATAAAAACAAGAGTTATGAGGCTAATATTTTTCCAAATTCTAGAGTCCAACTATCAAATGGAAATGAAGTTATCAACTTAATCTGTAATAAAGATAGTTGTTCTAAGCCATTTTTATGGGGCTTTGCTACAGAGTCAACTATAAGAGATAATCCTAAATTAGCTGATGCGATGATGACTAAGATATCATCTATATATACCTATAACTATAAAAGCTATCTTAATAAAATGAGCAAGCAGTCAATTAAAGATAAGCTAGCGGTAAAAGTATACTTTATAAACCCAAATATAGATGACTATGTCTATGTTATTCGACATGTAGATAAAGATTCACCACTAAAGAACACTATTCAAGAATACTTGAACGGTTTAACACCAGAAGAGAAAAAACTAGGGTTTGAGTCTAGTAATTTCGGCAATGAAAATTTTACAGTGAAAATTGAGAACCACATCGCTAAGATTCATTTTACTGCTAATGACTTAACTAAAGATTTGAGATCGCCACAGCAAGTGATCGATTTTACAATGGCTATCACTTTAACAGCCGAGCAATTTGATGCTGTTAATGATGCACAGATTTGCGTCAATAATACTTATAATTACGAAATAACTTTTTTTGCTAATGAAGAATCAGTTGATTGTCCCTTTTAACTTTTATTTCAACTATCTACATTTAAAATTAAACCAAAAAAAATCCGACCACATTAAGTGATCGGATTTTTAATATTTGGTGGAGATGGCGGGAGTTGAACCCGCGTCCGCCAGCATTACGCTCATGAATCTACATGTTTAGTTTCTGTCTTTAGTTTTAATCCGCACCGATCCGACAGTCAGGATGGATTGGACGATTCTCTACTTTTGAACCCAAGCAATTGAGACAATCACTTGTGGCGAGCCTACATGCGGACGCTTCAACTTAGTTGACCAACTGTAGGTGATCAGCAGCTAAGTAAACAGGTTTAAACCATGTAAACAGGGTTTAAGCTGCTAGAGCGTAATTTTCGTCGTTTGCGACTATAACAATATATGTTTGATTAACGAGAGAACATATACTCTCGACATGCATCATTGAGTTTCATTACCAGCGTCGAAGCCAGAACATCCCCAATAAGGTCATCTATTATATAGGACTTATACGTCGACTTTCAACATATATAATATCTATATTACATTACGTTACAGCTGAACTCTCTAAGCCAGTACTTTGTTGAGCCATTTACCGATATTTTGAATCTGCGGCATGCAAACTTGATGAGCCATCGGATAAGTATGATAAGCAACATTATAGCCTTTAGCGGATAATAACTGCTGCGCCTGCTCGCCCAAAATTACAGGAACAACTGGATCATGCGTACCATGCTCAATCAATATTGGCATATCTTTATTAGCAGCGCTAATATTATCATTAGTCGCTAGATAAGTAGAGAGTGTCATCAAGCCAGCTAAACGCTGCGGGTAGCCAAGTGCCACATGATATGCCACTGCCCCACCTTGCGAAAATCCTGCGATTACAATGTGTTCAGGCTTAACACCACGCTCTATCTCACGGCTGATCAAATCACGGATTTGCTGCGCAGACTCTTCAATCTGAGCGACATCGACTTTACGCTCTAGGCTCATCTCTAAGATGTCGTACCATGCTGGCATGACCATACCACCATTCACCGTCACTGGGCGCTTTGGTGCATGTGGAAAAATAAAACGCACTGCCATATCATCCGCTAAACCGAGCTGTGGTACCACTGGCTCAAAATCATGACCACTCGCGCCCAAACCATGTAGCCAGATAACGGCTCTATCTATCTTCTTTTGCGTTGGATTATGCTCAACGATGACCGCATCTAAATAGTCACTCATATTTTTAAATTCCTTTAAATAAAAATGGTAGGTACATCAAACTTATTTTTAGTAAAACTGACATTCGCACTATATTTCAATATTTTTTATAATAATACTGATTATTTTACAGCCTTTCATCAAAACCGCCAGTCAAAAAAGTCTTCGCTAATAATGCCAATTTCCATCAACTTTTCACATCTTTTAAGGCCTGATAGCAAAAGCGAGTGCGACTTTTGTGCTACGATAAATTCGTCAACTTAGATAACACTCTAGCTACCGACTCCAGCTACTGTATGATGCCCTACTATCATTTTTCAATGTTCGTATCTCATTAGATATTAATACCCCCTTCATCTTAAATAGTTTTTCTTTATATAGCGATATAGAGCTTATGACCCATATTTTACTGGTAGAAGACGATCCTGCTATCGCGATGTCACTGAAAGTCACTTGCAAGCGTGAAGGCTGGCAAATCACTTGGCTTGATAACGCCAGTAACGTGTTGCCTTTTCTGCGCAATTTACATAAAAGCGCTGAAGCGCAAGATCTATCGGCGATTATTTTAGATGTTGGGTTGCCAGATGGCGATGGTCTCAGTCTCTGTCAACAGATACGCCACACCCCTGACATTGCTGGCTTAAAGGACATTCCTATCATCTTCTTGACGGCTCGTAGCGATGAGGTCGATCGTATTTTGGGTTTAGAGATGGGCGGCGATGACTATTGTGCCAAGCCATTTAGCCCGCGCGAGTTGGTTGCTCGCCTAAAAGCCATTTGGCGACGTGAGCAATTATTGTCTCAGCAGTCTACTAATCATACAGCAGCAGATAATACCGTTAATGACAATTCTTCTAGCAATATGTCGGGGCAGGCGTTAACCTTTGAATGTCAGTCTGGCATCTGGCACTACCAACCGCTTAATTATTCGTTAATGTGGCAAGAGCAGAAGCTTGAGCTGAGTAACACCGAACGCAAAATCTTATTGACCCTGTTAAAAGCGCCCAATCAAGTCTTTAGCCGTGAGCAACTGCTGAGCGCGGTGAGCGACTATCCCGATCATCGCTTGGCGAGAACTATAGACAGTCATATCAAGTCCATTCGTAAGCAGCTGGCGACTGTCGATGCCAGCATCGATGTTATCCATACCCATCGCGGCTTGGGCTACGCCTTGTGTCCCGCCTAGCTGCAGTGCCTATAGCCATATTTTGATTAAAACCGACCTTCTATAACGTCAAATAATACACCTAAAAATATGAATCATAAAACCAACGATAGTGCTAACAGCCATCCTAATACTCATATTAATAAGGCTGATAACAGCGCGCATGCCAGCCAAAGCAATTGGTATGCAAAACTGCATCCTATCGGCACCGCGCAGCAAACGACTAAACCAAAACGACTGCTGAATTTAAGTATATTTTTTAGGATTTGGCTCGCGTTGGCGTTAGTGCTGATTATCTGCGGTGTGGTCGCATTTACTCAGCTGTTTGGTTATGTCAAACCGACGGCGCAGCAAGTCATCGAAGATACGTTGTTAGATACCAGCAAATTGCTGGCAGCAAGTTTGCAGATGCCGTTATCTTCAGGACAATTATACGATGAAGAGTACCAAACTAAACTCGATGCGGCATTTATCAGTGCGCCCACGATAAGTAAAACAACAGATCCAGAATATAAAAATAAAAGCCCTAGCAGCTTTCGGATATATGTCACCGATGATAAAGGGATTGTCATATACGACTCACTACCCGAACCTGACAATGATGAAGGACAAGATTACAGCCGTTGGAATGATGTCTATCTAACGTTAAATGGTCAGTATGGCGCGAGAAGTACAACGCGAGATTATAATCAGCGCGACGGTACGGTCATGTATGTGGCACAGCCAATAGAGGATGAAACTGGCAACTTGATTGGTATCATCAGCGTTGGCAAGCCTGTCGCTAGCGTGTTGCCTTATTTGGACGATACGCGCAATCGCATGCTGATCACAGCGCTGCTCATGAGTATTGCTGCCCTTATACTAGCAGGGCTGGTCGCATGGTGGCTCAAGCAAAGTATCAGCCTTGTGACCCAATATACCAGTGCGCTGGCAGAAGACACCAAAAAACCCTATTTTTACTTAGGTCATGAACTTAATAGCCTAACAGATACCATTGAGTCTATGAAACATCGATTGGAAAATCGCGCCTATGTCACTGACTATGTTCATACTCTGACCCATGAGCTCAAAAGTCCTTTGACCGCCATTCGTGCCAGTAGTGAGTTGCTAGAAGACGACGGGCTCGATAAAGAAGATCAACAGATGCTCATCCAGTCCATTGGTGAACAAAGTATCAAAATGCAACAATTGATTGATCGGCTGCTATTACTTGCCAAAGTTGAGCAACCGACTTTTAAGCTGAATCGGCAGCTGACCCCTCTACTACCGTTGTTGCAAACCCTTGCAAAAGACAATAGCGCTAAATTGCAACAGCAGCACCTAGCGCCTATCGACATCTATCTTGATAATAAACGGGTGACTGAAACAGCGACTTTATCACCAGATGCCTTGGCAAATACCAGCGTTTTCGCTGACCAGTTTTGGTTGGTACAAGTGCTGCAAAATGTATTGGACAATGCCATTCATTTTGCCGATAGCACAGTTTCTATTTATCTGCACAGCATCGCGCAACATGGTTCAGCGCAAACTGTGACTATTGATATCTTTAATAATGGTAAATTGCTCCCTGAGTATGCCGTTGATAAAGCGTTTGACCGTTATTTTAGCTTATCGCATCACAGCCAAGCTGCTGAAAAAACCTCAGAGCATCTATCAAACTTTTCAGCAGAGAATAACTCAACATCCGATACTACGCAAACACCGCCTAGCCTGTCTAGCAACACCCTTAAAAAAGGCACTGGCCTTGGTTTAACCCTTGTGAAGCAAGTTATTGAGCATCATGGCGGTCATGTTGCCATTACTAATATTCAAGCAACTAGCGATGACAGTAGTCACAATAGTAATGAAAAAAACGCTGCTATTAAGCGATATTCAGGCGTGATGGTTAGTATTACCTTGCCTTTGACTAAAGGATAGAGGCTTGGCTTAGCTTAGATAAGATAGAGATAGACAGTTACTCAAACTCATTAAATTATTTTCGATTAGCAATAATGCCAGTTCATGGATTTTCCATCATTCCTACACAGGTTTTCTATCTGCTTGTTTTACGATAGCGTTATTCAAATTCGTAACCCATATTAAGGATAGAAAGACCATGAAAGACGCTATTGAACCAAATCAAATTATAAAAAACTGTTTAGGCGGTAGTCGTCATTTTTGCCTACAAGCGCTGTCAGGTGAAGGGATTGATAGTATCGCTTTTGGGCATTGGTTAGCCATTCCCAGTCAACAACTGATATTGGTATTTCGCCACCAGCAATGTGTGGCTATTGACCACTATCAAGTAGCGGCTTAAAAATTCATTCAATTTACTGATTAAATCTTATCAACTAAGTTGCTGGCTTGTTAATTATTTATAAAAATCAGTCAAAAAAAACCCTCTATCATGTCTAGTTAGAAACGCTAGTTAGAAATGATAGAGGGTTTATAATTTTACGGTAAACAATCTAAGTAATAGATGCTACTGGCGGCTCAACATCCGCATTTTGACCGCGATGGCGCAAATAATGATCGAGCAAGACAATAGCCAGCATGGCTTCTGCGATAGGCGTGGCACGTACCCCAACACAAGGATCATGACGACCTTTGGTCAGCATATCAACCGACTCGCCTTGTATATTGATACTCTTGCCAGCCGTGGTAATGCTAGAGGTTGGCTTAAGCGCAATACTGACACGGATGTCTTGCCCTGACGAGATGCCGCCCAAAATACCACCAGCATGATTGGCAGTAAAACCGTCTGGCGTCAGCTCATCACGAGAGCTATGACCGAACTGTCCTGCCACTGCCATGCCGTCGCCGACCTCAACGCCTTTGACCGCGTTGATACTCATCATCGCATGGGCAATATCTGCATCCAAACGATCAAATACTGGCTCGCCAAGTCCGACTGGCACACCGCTAGCGATAATCTCAAGACGGGCACCGCAGCTAGTGCCTTCACGGCGCAAACTGTCTATTAAGGTCTCAAAACGACTGACAGCATCAACATCGGCGCAAAAAAACGGATTGCTATTCACAAAGTCCCAATCAATTTGGCTTGAGTCTAGAACATTGCTGTATTCATTGCCAATTTGGGTGACATGACCACGGACTTGCACACCTAAGCGCTCTTGTAGATATTTCTTAGCGATAGCACCTGCCGCCACGCGCATCGCAGTCTCGCGCGCTGAGGAACGCCCGCCGCCACGATAATCACGAAAGCCATATTTCATGCTATAGGTATAGTCGGCATGACCGGGGCGAAACGTGTCTTTAATCTCGCCATAGTCTTTGGACTTTTGATTGGTATTACGAATCAGCAGGCCAATAGACGTACCAGTCGTTTTACCTTCAAAAACGCCAGAGATAATCTCAACTTCATCGGACTCGCGGCGCTGGGTAGAGTATTTAGACGTGCCCGGTTTGCGGCGATCTAAATCGATTTGTAAATCATCTGCAGATAAGGTTAAACCCGGTGGCACGCCATCGACGATTGCCATGAGACCTGCACCATGCGACTCGCCGCACGTGGTGACCGTAAAAACCTGTCCAATGCTATTGCCTGCCATATTTATCCTTAAATAAATGAAGTCACTTTTTGAGTATCGCGTAAATCTCGATGGTTTTATTACTCAACAGTTCTAGTACTCAACAGTTCTAGTACTCAACAGTTCTAGTACTCGATAGCTCTATTACCTGACAGTTCTATTGAATGCTATCTAACAGTTGCACGTAAGCATTGAACAGCTCACGATGCGCCATGAGCTCATCATAAGTAATCGCAAAGACACCGTGACCACCGTGGGCAAATTTCAACCAATCAAACTGAATTTCAGGATAGGCTTGCTTTAATGCCCATTCGCTATCGCCCACTTCGCAGACAAGCAAGCCTTCTGGACTTAGATAATCTGGCGCTTCAAACAAAATACGATGCACCAAATCCAGCCCATCTTGACCCGCGGCTAGCGCATGCTCTGGCTCATATAAAAATTCAGGTGGCAGCTCTGCCATAATAGCCGCATCAACATATGGCGGATTGGTGACGATCAGCTCATACTGGTGTTCAGCAGGAATCTTAGCAAACAGATCGGACTCAATCACATTAACCTGATGCCCAAGATCATGATGATCGACGTTAACCATGGCTACTTCAAGCGCACTTTTATCGATATCAACAGCATCAACCAGCGCATCAACGAAACGCGTCGCAAGCGCAATAGCAATACAACCAGAACCAGTGCATAAATCTAAAATACGCTCAGGCTGCGACAGCTGCTTGACCTCTAAACCGTGATCATAAAATACAGCAGCCTGCTCGTTGACGCTCTTACCAAGTGGTTTGGCAAGCTCATTGACATCAAAATATGGATGGAACTGCTGACGAATCAATTCTGCGATAGGCGATCTTGGAATTAGCACCCGCTCATCGACATAAAAAGGCAAATCACAGAAGTATGATAAATTAATCAAATAACTTAATGGTTTGCGCTCAGCGATACGCTCTTCTAACAAACTCAGTACCAACTGCTTCTCTGAGGTGGTCAAGCGACAATCGAGAATCTGCTCATTGGCTGACCAGTCTAAAGCCAGAGAATGCAAAACAATGGCGGATGCTTCAGCAAACTCATCGGTGGTACCTTGTGCAACGACCACATCATAATTACGAAGCTGGGTGACCGAAAAGCGAATAAAATCACGAATACTGACCAATTGCTCGCGGGCCTCTTCTAATTCTGCAGGCAAATTGGCAAATTGATCGTCTTCACCCAGAATCCCACTCTCTAAATCAAACACCATTTCACTCTCTAGACCATCGTCATTGAAGTATTGATTTTGAAACTCTTCTGCGCTCATTGTTTGGTCTTCTGACATATCGCACCTTGCTGATTACATGTTCACTGACTACATGCGGATGGGTTAAAACGCCTTTTATTAAAAGCCGATCTATTAAATAAAAATTTATTCACCATTATAGACATAAACGCTAAGTTGCGCCAATTTTTGCAGTTTTATATTCATAAAAATGGTTCTAAAAACAATGTGAATAATGAGGATTGTAAGTAAGAATAGCGCATCATCTTATGCATACTCTCGCTCAGTTATTGCCCAACTGTAGTGAATACGTCAACGGTTGACGTTTGGCAAGACTTTAATGAAAAAAGATGTGTCAAAAGTTTGCGAAGCATTCAAATTATGCGCATAATAGCCCCATTAGTTATAACCATAAGTATCCCAATATGATGAAAATGAAGCCTCTTATTACCGCTATATCAATTGCTATCGTTACTGCCAGTGTCAGCGCCGTTGCCGCACCTGCTGATAATACGCGCACCTTACCAGTACGAACCGCTGACTCAATGCCTAGCATTGCCAAAAAAGTTAGCCTTGATGTACAAGAGAATCGCAGTAGCTCAATCGATGGTCGTGCTCCTGTCGTAGCCACGCCTGCTTTAAAGCCTAATACGCCTGACCGTATGACTCAGCTAATTGACGAAAAGCAGGAAGTCGATGTAGAGACAGCGCAACAAGCAGTCAGTGCTGATAACATGACGGTAGAAGAACTGGCTCGTAAAGATGTGCAGTCTGATAGCACTGACGATATTAGTGAAGGTCAAGCCGTCGCTGCCCCTACCGTAGCCATATCTGATGCTAGCCCAGCAGATACTTCTATCAAAAGCATCGAAGATGTTAATGGTAAAAAACATACGACGCTGAATTTGTCGAATTACGCCAAACAGGTAAACGGTGCCACATGGACACCGAATATGAAAGTTAACTCGGCAATGACAATCAAAATGCAGGCACTGCTTGATTGGAACCATGCTTCTCCTGGTGCCATCGATGGCGGCTGGGGCATGAACAGTAAAAAAGCGCTGATCAACTTCCAAACCATGAAAGGTCTTCCAGCGACGGGCAAAATGGATCAAAAAACGTGGGATGCGTTAAATAAAAATATCCCAGCGAATAAACCAGTGCTCGTGACCTACACCATCACTGAAGATGATATTAAGACCAACTTTGCCAGCACACCTGCAGGTTCAGAAGCTAAGTCCAAAATGAAAGGCTTATACTATCAAGACATTAAAGAGATGTTTGGTGAGCGCTTCCATATGGATGTGCGTTATTTAGATAAGCTCAATAAAAATAAGCAGTATAAAGCGGGCGAAACCATCACTGTTTTAAATACCCGTGCACCACTTAAGCAGCGCATTAACCGTGTGGTTGCCAATAAAGCCGATAAGACATTATATGCTTATAACGGCGATAAGCTGGTGGCTACTTACCCAACGACAATCGGTAGCGATGCCACACCATCGCCACAAGGTTCATTTAAAATCATTAACAAGGTGAAAATGCCTTGGTATAAAGCAACCGTTGGTAAAGGCGCAGACAAACAAATACATATGCTACCACCAGGACCAAATAGCCCTGTTGGCGTCGTATGGATGGGCTTGTCTAAACCTTCATATGGTATTCATGGTTCACCAAAGCCTGAAGGCATCAGTCGCCAAGCCTCTGCAGGTTGTGTGCGTTTGACTAACTGGGATGTGTTAGAGGTTTATGCCAATATTGAAAATGGCGCAACCGTTGAGCTTAAATAAATTGAGCTTAAATAAATTGAGCTTAACTAATAAGTCATAAATGATGAATAAAAAAAAGACCTTGCTATCAAGGTCTTTTTTTATGGCTGATAATCGGACTTATTCATTTAAATTGACAACATTATTCGCTTTTATGCTTTATAGCCTTCTTCATTACCAGTGATGCTACCAACTTTTTTGGTAAAAAACATGCCTGCAGGGATAGACACCAAAATGCCCAATGCTACTGCTATTTGGATATGAAGTATTTCATTAAAACCTGTGACTAAAGCGCCAATCATAAAAACGCCAATGGTAACAGTTGCTGCGATTGAATAGATAACAGAGAATAATGGCCAGTTCATAACTTATTCCTCATTTTTATTGTGGATATAGTACCTTTATACACTAAACCCACAAAGAAAGTAAGTATTTCCTATAAACCTGCGAGCCAGCTATAGTAAGTGACTAAGCATAAAAACCCTGTTAAAGTTAAGGTTTTCATTGTTATAAGTTAATGATGCATAATTTTACTATTTTAAGTATTACTATTTAATGACACTGCTCTCTATTTAGTGGTAAAAAACCCATACGTTGTCCTGTTTTTATCATTACAATAATGTCTTTCTTTTACTTTTTAAGAAAGCCCTCTGCCATGACCTCATCTGAAAACAAACCCTCTAATGATTCTTCAGTTATAAAAGATGCTTCAAGCACAGTCAATTATCCAGACAAAAAAGCGGCGCTAACTGACGCAGATGGTAGCTCTGTACTAGATAGCACTGTCGAACATACTGAGTCTTCAAAAAGCTCAGAGATTCGTGATGACAATGACTGTGGCGAGGATATGGCTTGTGCGCAGCCGCCTGAAACAACGATAGCGATAAAGTCCATTGGTGCTGACGAGGTAGTGGCAACGTTAGAAACCGCCAAGCCCGACAATGAGTCTGAAACAACTAAACTTGAAATCACTGGGCTTGAGACACCACTATTCAATGAATCGTTAAAATCGATAACAGCGCCCAATCATAAAAATCTAGAAAATGCATCAGCAGAGCATGCTCAAGCAGAAGAAGATAGCGCTTCCGAGCAAACGTCTCAAAAAGATGCTGACGCTGAGGTAACGGTAGAAGCAGAGGGTATTGCCCCAGCTGATGCACAGAGCACTTATCCTATCTCTGATAGCCCTCAGCAAGAAAGCAAAGCAAATAGTGACAACACAAAACCGTCCTCAATTGATAAACAGCCAGACACACCGAAAAATAATGACACTATCGTAAAAAATACTGTAAAAGATAAAGTCGATAATCAGGAAGAACTAGAAGACGAGATTAAAGAAAAAAAAGAAGCTAAATTGGAGTCTTATAAGCAATTTGTTGCCGAGCAATTTAGCAATCAAAAGGTAGACTATCCAGAAGTACGGGTCAGAATCGAGGCCAACGCTCTGCCTAGCAAAATGTATTTCATTATGAATATACTTTCTGCCATCATCGCCAGTTATGGGTTAGTGACCAATTCAGCTGCCGTCGTCATTGGCGCCATGTTGGTTGCCATGATGTTAGGTCCCATTACTGGCATAGCGTTAGCGATTATTGATCATCGTATGCCATTGCTACGTAAATCACTGATTACGGTTATCGTCGGCGTATCATTGGTGGTATTGGTTGGTTTTATTGTCGGCTGGTTACACAAAGATCAGCCATTGACCGCAGAGATATTATCGCGCACTCAGCCAACCTCGATGGATTTAATGATTGCTCTAGCGGGTGGTACTGCTGGTGCTTATGCGATGGTTTCACCGCACCTATCAGTGGCAGTGGTCGGCGTGGCGGTAGCCACTGCATTGGTGCCACCTCTTGCCGCGAGTGGGATATTATTTGCCAATGGCGAGACTCAGCTTGGACTTGGGGCACTGCTACTGGCGCTAACCAATATTATTGCTATCCAGTTTACCAATGCTTTAGTACTTTGGTTATTAGGCTTTCGCCGTTTGGTCGATGACGATTATAAATCCAGCACCTATTTGACCTTTTTACGCCGTAATGCGGTGACTTTATTATTATTGGGCGGATTGGGGACATATTTGACCATCAACCTACAGACCAACGCCAAACAACAGGTTTTTGAGAGTAGCGTCAAAGAAGCTATCAATAGCTACTTTATCGACAAAGGCAACGTGCTGACCAATACTCAGTTTGATACCTCAGAAGAAAATAAAGTCGTACGTGCGGTCATTCGCGGAGAAACGACGCCTACCTCATACGATGTACAGCAAATCGAAACCGTCATTACTCAAGATATGGCAGAGAATTTCCCTGAATATTTACCTATTAAGCTACAGCTACGCTACTTGCCAGTACAAGTCATTGAGTCCAATCCATTGATACAAGATAAACTGGACGAGACTGATGCGGCGATTTTGACCAATTAGCTTTTTTGACCAACTGGCTTTAAGATGCGCTACAAATCCATCGAGCATCTACATGCGTAGAATAACCTAGCCGTTGTAACTCTTGTACCAAGAGCTTGGGCGTTTGTGCTAAAATCGTTTGCAAAATTATTTTACTCAATTCTATTCGCCAGTAAGGAGCCGCTGTGAGCCAGCCATTTCGCTCAGCCGATATTCGTCAAGCTTTTATCGATTTTTTCATAAGCAAGCAGCACACCCCCGTCGCCTCATCGAGTTTGATTCCACACAATGACCCGACATTGCTATTTACCAATGCTGGTATGAATCAATTTAAAGAAACGTTTTTGGGTATGGAGCCACGTGATTATACCCGTGCGGTGACGTCGCAAAAGTGCGTACGTGCTGGCGGCAAGCATAACGATTTGGACAATGTTGGCTATACGGCGCGCCATCATACCTTCTTTGAAATGCTCGGTAATTTCTCTTTTGGTGACTACTTTAAGCAAGCAGGTATTGGCTATATTTGGGAGTTTTTGACCTCAGATGAATGGCTAGCAATCGATAAAAATCGCTTGTATGTGACCATTTATGAGACTGACGACGAAGCCTTTGATATTTGGCATAAAGACATCGGTATTCCTAGCGAGCGCATTATTCGTATTGGCGATAATAAAGGCGCGCCTTACGCCTCAGACAACTTTTGGACGATGGGTGACACTGGCCCTTGCGGCCCTTGTACCGAAGTCTTTTATGACCATGGTGCCGATATCGAAGGCGGTTTGCCGGGCACACCTGAAGAAGATGGCGACCGTTATATCGAGATTTGGAACTGTGTCTTTATGCAATTTAATCGTCAAAAAGACGGCTCTATGCTGCCGCTACCAGCGCCAAGCGTAGATACTGGCATGGGACTTGAGCGTATCAGCGCCATCATGCAAGGCGTTCATGGCAACTACGAGATAGATTTGTTTGTCCACTTAATGGATGCGGCGGCTGAGATTTTAGAGATTGAAAACCAGCAACAATCGTCATTAAAAGTCATCGCTGACCATATTCGCGCCGTTTCATTTTTGATTGCTGATGGCGTGACACCAAGCAACGAAGGTCGTGGTTATGTACTGCGCCGTATCATTCGTCGTGCGGTACGTCATGGCAATAAACTTGGTGCTGACAGTGAGTTTTTCTATAAAATGGTCGCGCCTTTGGTTGCTGAAATGGGTACGGCGTATCCTGAGCTAAAAGATAAGCAAAGCGTCATTGAAAATGCCATTCAAAAGGAAGAAGCACAGTTTGCCAAAACTTTGGCACAAGGCTTACGTCTACTTGCCAGCGAGCTGGAAGGTCTAAAAGATGGCGACACGTTATCTGGGGAAGCCGCATTTAAACTGTACGATACTTATGGTTTCCCGGTCGATTTGACTGCGGATATCACTCGTGAGCGCGGTATTGTTATTGATGAAGCTGAATTTGATGAGCATATGCAAGCGCAACGTGAGCGTGCTCGTGATGCTGGCAAATTCGACGTTGATTATAGCAGTGTCATTCAAGTAGAAAACCCAACGACCTTTATCGGTTATGAGCAGCTTGCAGAAGATGGCGTGACGATTGATGCGCTGTATCAAGATGGCAATCCAGCAGCCAGCTTAGCTGAGGGCATGGAAGGCGTCGTGGTACTTGACCGTACACCGTTTTATGCTGAAGGTGGTGGTCAAGTTGGTGAGCTTGGCGAAATCCGCACTGCAACTGGCGTTTTTGAAGTGCAAGATACCAAAAAATCTGGTCAAGCCATCATCCATTACGGTGTCGTGATCATGGGTGACATTAACACCAAACAAACAGCCGATGCGCAAGTCTTGTCCAGCATCCGTGCGGCTAGTGCTAAAAACCACTCTGCCACGCATCTATTGCATGCCGCATTAAGAGAAGTATTGGGCGACGCGGTCACGCAAAAAGGCTCGCTAGTATCAAGCGAAGTCTTACGTTTCGATTTCTCCTATGACAAGCCCGTCAGCACTGCTGAAATTACGCGTATCGAACGCTTAGTCAATGAGCAAATTCAAGCCAACACCCCTGCTCGCATCGAGAATATGTCCATCGACGAAGCGATGAAACAAGGTACGATGGCATTGTTTGGCGAAAAATATGGCAGTGACGTTCGCGTCTTAACCATGGGCACTGACAGTATTGTCGATGGTCAGCGCAAGCCCTTCTCTATTGAGCTTTGTGGTGGTTTGCACGTTAAACGTACTGGTGATATCGGTGTGCTAAAAATTACCAGCGAATCAGGTATCGCTGCTGGCATCCGCCGTATTGAAGCTGTCACTGGCATGAATGCAATTAAAAATATTCAGCAAAGTGAGCAGCAGCTGAGCGAGCTTGCTAGTCAGCTAAAAGTAAAACGTCCTGAAGTGGCACAGCGCGTGCGTACCATGGCGGATAAGCAGCGCGAACTTGAGAAACAACTAGAGCGTTTAGAGCAAAAAATCGCCAGCGCCCAAGCAGCTAATTTGCTTGATGAAGTACAGACCATCGCAGGCACGCCCGTGCTTATCAGTACCTTAAGCGGTATCGACGGCAAATCTATCCGTACCCTGATGGACGATATTAAATCTAAACTACCTGATAGCGTGATTGTATTGATTGGTGATAAAGACGAACAGTTAGCCCTAGCTGCAAGCGTGGCAAAATCAGTCACCGCTAAAGTAAAAGCTGGTGATATCATTCGTCATTTGGCAAGTGAGCTGGGCGGTAAAGGTGGTGGTAAGCCAGATTACGCACAAGGCGGCGCGCCAAAGTCTGGCAACAGTACCGCGGTTATCAACGCCCTACCTGCTTGGATTGAAACTCAGCTTAGCTAGTCCTGAAAAATACATGAATACATAGCATCACTTGGGTCTACTACGCATAAAATACGCGATTGGTTATAACGGTTATAACCAATCGCCATGTATCTAAGCGCTACGGGCACTTAACGTTGTGACGTAGATATGATATAAAGGTCAACGTTTATATGCATCGTGCGTGCATTACCTAGTCAGCACTACTGAATACATAAACAAAAAGCATGGGCGCAATTCTTATAATACGGCTTTATCTATACAAGCATTGATTGAGCGTCACATCCGCATATTGGCTCTCATTGATGATAATAAAAGGCCATTAATGAATAATAGGTAGATTTTTATGGCGTTAATAGTACAGAAATACGGCGGCACCTCGATGGGCAGTATCGACCGCATCAAAAACGTCGCCAAACGAGTCAAACGCTGGCATGACAACGGTCATCAAATAGTTGTTGTCGTCTCTGCCATGAGCGGCGAAACCAACCGTTTGATTGATCTAGCACGCCAAATTAGCACTCAGCCTGATCCCCGTGAATACGACCAAATGGTCTCAACCGGTGAGCAAGTATCGATTTCATTGCTTGCTATGGCGATTAAAGAGCTTGGTATAGGCGCTCGTTCATTTACTGGTCGTCAAGTCGCGATTAAGACCGATAATGCCCACAATAAAGCCCGTATCGAAAGCATCGATGACAAAAATATCCGCGCGCAACTCGATGCAGGCAATGTCGTCATCGTCGCAGGTTTTCAAGGTATTGACGACGAAGGCAATGCGACCACATTAGGGCGCGGCGGCTCTGATACCACAGGTGTCGCTATTGCTGCTGCCTTGGGTGCTGATGAATGTCAGATTTATACCGATGTTGATGGCGTTTATACCACTGACCCTCGTGTGACCTCAAAAGCCAAGAAACTTGAAAAAATTACCTTTGAAGAAATGCTGGAGATGGCAAGTCTTGGCTCTAAGATTTTACAGATTCGTTCGGTAGAATTCGCCGGTAAATATGGTGTACCACTGCGCGTATTATCTAGCTTTGATGAAAACAACGATGGTAGCTTCGACCAAGAATTTCAAGACAATGTCGGCACCCTAATTACGATAGACGAAGGAGACAATATGGAACAGGCAATCATCTCAGGTATCGCTTTTAATCGAGACGAAGCAAAAATAGTCGTGCGCGGTGTACCTGATCATCCTGGTATTGCCTCTGCTATCCTAAGCCCGATTGGTCGTGCCAATATTGAAATTGATATGATAGTGCAAAACCTCTCTACCAACGGCACCACCGACTTTACTTTTACTGTCAACCGTACTGACATGGACAAAACCATGAAAGTACTGGAAAATGAAGTCAAAGATGAGATCGGTGCTAAAGAGATATTGGCTAATGATGAAGTCGTCAAAGTCTCTTTAGTCGGCGTCGGCATGCGCTCTCATGCTGGTGTTGCGAGCCTCATGTTCCAAACGCTTGCTGAAAACAATATCAATATTCAAATGATATCAACCAGCGAAATCAAAGTGTCTGTCCTTATCCAAGAACAGTATTTAGAAAAAGCCGTTAAATCACTACATACCGCATTTGGTCTGGATCGTGAAGATGGCGAAAGTAAAATCGCTGGGCTATAACTTATTTTAAAACGCTTAAAATAATCGATTTAGCATCAACAGTTATGCATTAAGTCAGTATCAATTACTTTCAACAATGTATTAAATTAAATAGGGTCTTTTTAGATCCTATTTTTATTTTTTATTATTGCTAGGGTAACTATTTACCCAATAGTTTTGTGAAAACCCGTGACAGTCTCTGTTATGCCCCCTATAATGGGGCTTTCATTTGGGCTAAATGAATCTACCTATCATTACCGCTATTGGCACAACAGTAAGCATTGTGATTTTCATTGATACATTGTCTTTCTAGGGCTGCGGTAATGTCCTGCAATTGAGAAGTAATCTGATGAGTAATAATTTGTTGATGCGACATAAGGAGTGTGACGCATGTTAATTTTGACACGCCGCGTGGGCGAAACGCTAATGATTGGTGATGAGGTCAGTGTGACTGTCCTAGGTGTCAAAGGCAATCAAGTACGTATCGGTGTCAATGCACCGAAAGATATTGCCGTACACCGCGAAGAGATTTACCAACGTATTCAGCATGAGCGTTCTGTACAGTCGCAAATGCAACATCTTGAGCAAGGCAATTTTGCGCCTTCATTTGATGACGAAGACTATTTCAATCGCTAAGTTACATACTTTCACTTTTTTAATCTGCTCTGAGGTCATTTATTTATGAGTATCCGCCAATCAGATGTATCGGCTCTACTTAATGGTTTGGATAAAAAAGCCATTGGATTCAATGATGTCATCAGTTTTATTGATGATTTTTATCGCTACGCACCTGCCCCGTTTGTGAACGGTATGGTACACAATGCAGCTGGTGAAAATGAAGGTAGTGCGAAAATTTTTGGCTTTGCCAAGCACCATGGTCTGAATCAATTGGACACGCTAAAACTGTTTGGCGAGCATTATGCCAAAGTTCAAGCAACTCCTAACGGTACTGACCATGCCAATATCCGCAATTTTTTACATTGGGGCTGGCAAGGGTTTTTGATGCAAAAAAACCCACTAACGGTTCGCCCTAGTGTTGATACGACGGCGCTTTAAAAAGTTATTAAATAAGAAAAGGCCACGCTGATTAGCGTGGCCTTTTTTATGTGCTTCATTTTTTATCATAAAACTTAGCCAACAGCCTATTTATCACGAAACTTGACGGGTTGTACCGCACCTTTAGGATTAGGCATGTTTGGATAATGATGCTCATGCTCGACATCACATTCTGCCCCGACAATAGAGCCATCGTCTTTGACTGGCTTATGAATATAGCCTGTGCGCTCAGCAGGTGGTAGATGCTCGTGCTCCCACACCATCACCGCTTGCATACAGGTCTCGCGCTGCTCAGCGGTCAGCTTACGACCATCAGGCCACTTACCCAACTCAATCGCCATGCGGAATTTATCCACCACTTCTGGCGTTAAACTTGCTAATATCGTTTGCTTATCCATCCTACCTACTCTCCACCACTATTTTTTATAACGTTTTTATATAAAAGAGACACTTATTCGTCGTCCATAATATCATCATCCACGTCAAGACTGAATTCCTCAGCATGGACGTTCCAGTGCAATTTGGTGCGACAAGCTTCATAAAAATCAAACCCTGGCGGGTGCAATAAAGTAAGCTTATCTGGATGCTTACGAATATAGAGACGTTGCTCTTGCTCAAGTGGCACGCTTGGCTTGCCGTCTGCGCTAACCATCGGCTGAGTGCGATTGTCTTCATGAATGCGAATGCATACTTCGCTATTACCGCTCACCACAATCGGTCTGCTAGACAGCGTATGGGGATGCATGGGCACCAAACAGATAGCATCCATACTCGGATGGATGATGGGCCCGCCACCAGAGAGTGCATAGGCCGTTGAACCGGTAGGCGTTGCTGCAATCAAACCATCACTATGCTGACGGTAGACATCTTGACCATCGATTTTCATCTGAAAATCAATCATATGAACCGATTTTCCCGCATGCAATACGATATCATTGAGCGCCATATCTTCATGAATAATAGTGCGCCCTTCTCGTATCTCCATCGTCAATAGAAAACGATGATCCAACTGATAATCACCCATCAATACTTGGCGCAATTTAAACGCCGCTTCATCAGGTTTTACATCCGCTAAGAAACCAAGCCGACCACGGTTGACGCCGAGCACGGGTACACGGTAGCGTGCCAACGCTTCAGCCGCGTGCAATATCGAGCCATCACCGCCAACAACGATAACCAAATCACAAATCTCGCCGATTAGACTACGCTTAACGATTTTGACCTTTTCAATCTCAGTAAGGTTCAAAGTAGGCAAGTTCGCCGTCTGCACATCCATAATCAATGTGAGATTCATCTCATTGATAGTCTGGGCAATTTGCACCAAGCTTTGAGTGACACTGCGTTTACCAGCGCGGCCCATGAGCCCAATACGCCTAAAAGCAGGGTTTTTGATAGCGTGGAACAGCTCTGATTCATGTAAGTGCGGCAATCTTGCGGATTGCGCTGAGTTTTCCATAAAACGACTCGGCATAACGGTAAAGTACTCGCCAATGATAGCGATAAACGAGCGTTTAGACTAGCATGTTTATGAATTATCGTTGTTAACTGTCGTAATCAACCCCATATAAAAGCCATCGCACGTTACTCTTAAACGTGTTTGTTTAGCTAGGCAATACGCCAAAATACATCAACTAATAATAGCTCCATAAGGTCGTGAGGCCTTGATGGCTGTCACGTAAACACAGTTGACAATAATGGCGGTTTTGCTAAAGTAGCTAGCATCACTATTATTTATATTTTATTAAGGACAACTTTATGGCCAATCCTATTGTCAGTCGCGCAGAACTTGCGATCGGCGGTAAGCCAATGACGGTCAAGGGCGTGATTCAAAAGACCAGTCTATTACTTGGATTATCTGCGATCACTGGTGTGGGCTTTTTCTTTTATGCCCTTATGGCAGGCTTGTCGCAAGGCTTTATTACGATGGCTGCCTTCGGTAGTATGTTTGCCGCTTTTGGTCTCGCGCTTTTTATCACTTTTAAACCACATAAGGCCAAAACCTTTGCGGTGCCTTATGCACTGTTAGAAGGCATATTTTTAGGTGGCATCTCGCTGTTCTTTATGCGGATGTATCCAAGCGTGCCAGTGACCGCTATGTGTGCCACTTTTGTGACGGCAGCCGTTATGTTAGGGCTATATCGCTCAGGTCTGGTCAAGGTGACTGAAAAGTTCCGCTCAATTGTGACTTCAGCATTGATTGCGATTATGCTAGTTTATGTGGCGCAATGGGTACTTTCTTTAGCGTTTGGTTCAAGCTTACCTTTCTTATTTGAAGGTGGTGCTATCGCTATCGGCTTTAGCTTATTTGTGATTATTATTGCTTCTTTTACGCTGTTATTAGACTTCGATAATATCGATCGCGGTGTGGCAATGGGCGTATCAGAAGACTACGAATGGTTATTCAGTATTGGTATACTTGCCACGCTTGTATGGATGTACATTGAATTTATGCGTTTGCTTAGCTACTTGCAAGACTAATCTAAATACTATTTAACAGTCATTTAAATAAAAAAACCGCCTTGGCTATTCATATAGTTAAAGGCGGTTTTTTTATGGGTAAAGTTAAATACTTATGATAGACATACTGTTTGCAAAAACTTGATTAGCAAGGAAGATTAATCTCAGTACTACATTAGTAGGCTAAGTAAGTTTGACGCAGCTAATCGTTTTTTGAATGGGTATTAAGCACGCTTTAAGCGCAGCGCATTTAAAACCACAAACAATGAACTTAATGACATACCAATAGCAGCCAGCCAAGGTGGCACATAGCCTAACGCTGCTGGTATTAGCACACTGCCATTATAAATCAGTGCCCAGCGGAAGTTTTGTTTGATAATACGTTCCGTTTTATCAGAGATACGCTTAGCCGCAGTAATAGCGTCGATTTGACCATTTAAGATAATACTGTCACTCGATACTTGTGCCAAATCTGCCGCCCCCGCAATAGAAGTCGAGACATCTGCTGCGGCTAGCACTGGCGCATCATTAATACCATCTCCCACCATCAACACTACGCCACCTTCCGCCTGTAGTTTTTGAATGTGAGTAACCTTGTCTGTTGGCGATAGACCATTGTAAGCAGAATGCATCCCTAAGCTTTCAGCCAATACCAGCGCTTGCGGGCTTGGGTCACCAGTCAACATAACTGTCTCAATACCCAACTCTTTAAGCGTATCGAGCATGGCTTTGGCACTATCACGCACCTTATCATTGAAATAGAAGCATGCCAGCGCTTGCCAAGTGACCGAGTCATTTTGTTGACAAGATAAAACCACTGCTGAGCTGGCGCGCTGTGATACTAAATCAATGACCATATCATTATCAGCATCGTTTAACGCAAAATCCACATGACCAATTCGATATAATACGCCATCAATCATTGCCTCGACACCGCCTGCTGGATAATGCTGTAAGGCCTGCGTCGATGGCAAATGCAACTGATAGGCAGCGGTAAGCAGCGCGTGTGCAATAGGATGACGGCTCCCTACTTCTAGAGCCGCAGCGATGGCTAATACCGTATCTTTTTGCTCGTCTGTATTGCTTAAAACACCATTATCTTTAAGCAGCTCAATATTTAATAAATTAGGCTTACCATAAGTTAAAGTGCCTGTTTTATCAAAGGCGACATGAGTGATTTCCGCTAAAGTTTGTAGCGTATGTCCACGCGTCGTCAAAAAGCCATAGCTTGCCAGTCGATTGGTCGCGACCGTCAGCGCAATCGGTGTCGCTAAAGACAGCGCACAAGGGCAAGTCGCGACCAATACCGCGACCGTAGCCCAAATCGCTTGACTTGGGTCAACGATATACCAGCCAATGAATACCAAGACAGACAAGACCAAAATACGCGCCACAAACCAACGTGCCAGCTTATCGGCTTGCTGTGCCAGTTTGGGCTTTTCACTCATGGCACGGTTCATCAGCCGATCAATCAAGCCAATTTGGCTGTCTGCTGGCAATGCTGTGACCAGCATCTCAAACGGTTGGCTATCGTTTTGTGCACCGCCAACGATATAGTCACCTTGGCTCTTGATAATCAAGTCGCCCTCACCCGTCAATAGGCTTTGCGACACGGTAGCAGTCTGACTCAGCAAAATACCATCGCTGATGATTTCAGAGCCAGCCTCAACTAAAATGATATCACCCACTTGCAAACTATGGGCGGTGACCATTTGTTTTTCTTCTGCCTCATCTGCTGTTGTTGATATGGCTGATTGTTTAGTACGTGCGCGTTGCCAGTCTTGTGCAATTTTTGATGTGAGCTGATGAACATTGGCATCCATGCTTTGCATAAAATTAGGCGTTGGATTGGCTGATGTGCTCGCCTCATTTGTATCCAAATTACTGACTTGATTACTCACGTCTTCATTTACAGCTGTTTTCTCGAGCTCATTTTTCTTTAACTGCTGTAATATAAGCGCGGCGGCTTCTTTATCTTCCGCAATTTTTTGTACCAGTACTGGCTCAACCACGACCAAGTCATTGGCCATGGTGGCGGCTTTTAGGCGGGCATTATGTTCAATGTAACGCCCTGCCAGTAAAAAGAAAATAAACATACTGACCGAATCATAATAGGTTTCCCCTTGACCAGTGATGGTGGCATATAGGCTCGCGAAAAAAGTCACAATCAGCGCGATACTGACGGGCACATCCATATTGACTTGACGGGCACGAATTGCCGACCACGCTGAGGTAAAGAACGGGACACCCGCATAGAAGAAAACGGGCGTACTGACAAATAAAGATACCCAGCGCAAAAAATCACGCTGAAATATTAGCATATCGCTGTATTCACCAAAATAGATGGCAACGGCATACATCATCGCTTGCATCGAGCCCAACGCGGCAATGCCGAGCCGTATTAACATTTGATTGTTATGACGCGCCAGCATCGCCTCATGCGTATCTTGACGATAAGGCTTGGCCTCGTAGCCTATTTCATTAATGGTGGCAAGAATACGGCTAATCGGCAGCTTATCCTCGTTCCAAATCACACGCATACGCTGATTGGTCAAATTCACCTGACATTTACTGATGCCCTCTAACTCATCGAGACGCGACTCAATTAGCCAAGTACATGCCGCGCAGCGTAGGTTATTGACGGACAGCTCTGCAACCGACAGTCCGTCTTGAGCATAGACGAATTGTGATTTGATCTCATCATGGTCATACGCCTCAAGGCGAGTCAACTGCGTCGGTAGACTTGCCGTGCGATTAATCTCTGAGCGGTCCAGATAATACTGCTCCAGCCCTGCCTCTACGATACTTTGAGAGGCTAACTGACAGCCCATACAGCACATCTCACGCGGCTTACCCAATATCTTGGCATGGAACGGCGGCTGCGGTACAGGATCACCGCAGTGGAAACAGTGACCTGCGAGTGGCAGTACTAAACCTTCGATGATAGAGTTATCTTCATAATGCTGGCTAGTGGTCGATGCCATTGATGATGGGACATTGGACATAATCGCGCTTACTTCCTTTAGACAGGTTTGCTCGAACCTTATTCGCTTTAAGTAAACTTACTATCATTAACGAGACTCAACGCCTATGCAGAAGACCTATCTAAAACAGCTATTTTAAATAACTTTCAGCACGGCTCACAAAAAATAAAACAATAACAGTAGCGGTTAATTCATAAAAAACACATCGTTGGCGCGTCTCTAAACTGCTATCGTGCATGGCTATGTGACATGGTGACATGAAGCTAATATGACACTTATATGACAATGATACTGCCACTCTAAAGCTTTTAATGCTTTGTTAGCAATGACCGTGTTTTAACAGAGATTATACTATAAGCAAGCGCTGTGAAGAGCATAACGACTCACAGCTTAAAATCAATGAATGCCTGCGTTGACGATGATAGATTGAAAAATTTGTCAATTTGCGTCATTATGAGGCAGTTTTTTATACCAAAATGGTGCGACATCAGTGCAAACATCCAATTCCAAGTTACCAAATACCAAGTTAACACAGTCCTCTAAATCTGTTAACCACACGCTCCCTTCACAGCAGCGTGGGTTGGTATTTAGTAGTCTTATCTTAATTGTCATTATTGCTGGCATGGTGCTCTTGGCGCTATATTTAATCAAACTTGATCGCACCATTACTCATAAGTTTGAGGGTAAGCGCTGGGATATTCCTGCTAAAGTGTATTCGCAGCCGCTTGAATTGTATCAAGGCGCGAGTGTCGACAAAGATACGATGAAGACATGGCTGGAGTTGCTGAACTATCAAAGCAACAAAGCTTATGATCGCACGGGAACCTATCATAGATCAGGTAATACCTACTTTATTCATACTCGCGGTTTTACTTATAGCGCCAACGATGTGGATAAAGAGCAAGTCATAAAAATGACCATTGCTGGTAACAAGATTGAGTCCGTACAAAGCACTTTGCCTGCCAAAAGCGGCATCATTCGCTTAGAGCCGGTGAGTATCGGTGGTATTTATCCTGACAGTAATGAAGATCGTTTGGTCGTCTCGTTAGATGAAGTGCCACAACCACTCATTGATGCATTAATAGCCACAGAAGACCGTGCGTTTTATGAGCACAAAGGCGTCTCTATACGAGGCATTGCACGTGCCGTACTGAACAACTTCTCTGGTGGCTCTAGACAAGGCGGCTCGACCATCACTCAGCAGCTGATTAAAAACTTCTATCTCAATTCAGACCGTACGCTGAAGCGCAAAGCCAACGAAGCGTTAATGGCAGTATTGCTCGAGCTACATTATAGCAAAGATGAAATTCTACAAACGTACCTCAACGAGATTTATTTGGGTCAAAACGGCAACCGCTCTATTAATGGTTTTGGTTTGGCATCACAGTTTTACTTTGATAAACCACTGAATGAGCTGCGCTTGGATCAGCAAGCCCTACTAGTCGGTATGGCAAAAGGCCCGAGTATCTACAACCCACGTCGCCATCCAAACGATTCAAAAGCACGCCGTGACGTCGTGCTGGGCAACATGCTGGCCGTTGGCTCACTCAGTCAAGAAGACTATGAGAAAGCGCTAAAGCAGCCTCTTGGTGTCGTGGACAAACCTGTCGAAGGCAAAAGTCAATTCCCTGACTTTTTGGATATCGTCAAGCGCGAGCTGAACACCGTGTACTATTCTGATGATCTCAAAAATGAAGGTCTTATCATTATCAGTACTTTGGACCCTATTGCACAATTAGCCGCAGACAAAGCAGTTGATAGAAAATTGGGTGAGTTGCGTCGTAATAGTAGCAAAACTAAAGACTTGCAAGGTGCTCTAGTGAGTGCCAATCCTGAGACTGGTGAGCTGGTCTCTGTGGTGGGTAGTGGCAGTGAATTTACTGGCTTTAACCGTGCGGTCGATGCCAAGCGCCAAGTGGGTTCTTTATTGAAGCCTATTATTTATATGACAGCGCTTGAAAGTGGGCGCTATAATCTTGCAAGCTCAGTCGATGACTCACCGATTACCGTGAATCTAAGCGATGGTACTAAATGGAACCCCAAGAACTATGACAATCGTGACCATGGTTATGTGCCATTTACCACCGCTTTATCAAAGTCTTATAACCAAGCAGCGGTACGCTTAGGTATGGAGTTTGGGGTCGATACCTTTGCCAAGCAGTTACAGCGTATGGGAATTAAAGAAAAAATACCACCTTATCCATCAGCACTGTTAGGTTCTGTTAATCTTAGCCCAATGGACATGCTTGGTGTCTATCAAGTCTTTGCAACTGGTGGCTTCCGTACGCCTATCCATAGTATTCGCACCGTCATTGATGACCGTGGTCGTATTTTACAACGTACTGGACTCAACACTCAGCGTAGTATTCCGCCTGAGACCAACTTCTTAATTAACTATGCTTTACAAGATGTGGTCAAAAATGGTACTGCCAAACGCGTGCAATCACTTGGTAGTAATCTAAATCTTGCTGGCAAAACAGGAACCACAAATGATTACCGCGATGCCTGGTTTGCAGGCTACAGTGGCAACTATGTCAGTGTGGTTTGGGTTGGCCGTGATGATAACAAGCCAATTGGTTTAAGTGGCGGTACTGGCGCATTACCAGTTTGGGTTGACTATATGAATCGCTTGAAGCTGACGCCTGTGGCTCTACCAGAGCCTGAAGGTATTGAGTGGTTGTGGTTAGAGAACAACTCAGGCAAGTTATCTAATGAGCGCTGTGCAGATGCACGCTATCTGCCTGTCCTGTCGGCATATTTACCAGAAGAAGCCAGCAGTTGCGCTGTCGGCTTATATCAACAAGATCGTGCTCGTGAACAAAACCAGCAGCGCCGTAGTGAAGGTTTAGAGATTCCAAATGGCGAAGCTGTTGATAGCGACAACCAAGAAAACAGTGATGGGTCAAATGGTAATGATGCAGAAAGTCGTGCCGATACTTGGTATGATCGTGCCGTTGAATGGTTCTAAAGTTATTTGTGAAACTTAAAAAAGGTCTCAATCTAATGTTATTTCTCAAGCGAACTGTATCAGCTAGGTCAGCCGTCATAACGTGGTCTATCAAAATCAAGCCAGCCAATAAGATGCTGGCAGTCAGTGCTCTAGCTGGCATGTTGAGTTTGAGCGCTTGCCAGACTGCGCCGACTGCATCTACCGCGATCAAAACGGTACCGACTCAAACGCTGCCATCATCGCAAACAGCTAAAGCCCCCATAGCGACTGTGACGCAAGCGCCCATTGTCAGAACAGAGGACGACTACCCCATTGAGCCTTATAACTCCTATGAACCAGCCGAATCAACCAATCCATTGACTCAAGAGACGCCTGTATTTACACCATCTAATCCTGTGTTGACCCAACCTGATCCAGTTATTATTATCCCTTCGCGTGATGACTACATCATCTCTGAGCCGTCAGCACCGTCACACAACGAATTGCTAGAACAGGCAAGAAAAAACTCGCAGCAACGGACACAGCAAGCTACTACCAACAATAGCAACTTGCCAGCATTTCGCAATTTGATGCAAGCAGGTATCAGTCAACTAAAAGCTGGCAAACTGACCAATGCTGAAAACAGCTTTACCCGTGCACAGCGCCTAGCACCTAAATCTTCTGCGGTGTATTTCTATTTGGCGCAAGTGGCATTAAAAAAGAACCAGCCGCGCAAGGCAGAAGCTATGGCACGCCGTGGTCTGAGTGTTTCTCAAGATACCAGTCGTCGCCGCGCGCTGTGGCAAATTATTTTGCAATCAGGACAAGCCCAAGGCAACGCTCGCGTCATCAGTGAAGCGAAGCAAGCCTTACGCTAATATCAAGACATACCGAAGTGAATAGATACCAAGTTTATCACTTGGTATCTATTCACTTTTTATATTGTGCATACGCATCATTTATCCAAAATAGACATTTATTTTTAATTAAGGTTATCGTTATGGCATGGCAACAACTGCATTTACAATGTGAAAAAGCAAACGTCGATTTGGCTGAGGCACTGCTCCTAGAAGCAGGTGCATTATCCATTGCCTTAGACGACGCAGGTGACCAGCCTTTATTTGAGCCATTACCTGGTGAATCACCGCTATGGGATGAAGTTATCTTGACAGGGCTATTTGATGCGACCACCGATGCTGGCAGTCGTCAGGCAGTCGAGCAGCTCAGTCATGAAATCGCAGCACAAGTGCAAGCCACCCGTATCTGGCTCACGGCTGTCGATGATAAAGATTGGGAGCGCGAATGGATGAGCAATTACCATCCTATCGAATGTGCCAATAATTTATGGATTGTACCCAACTGGCTGACGCCGCCCAATCCTGAGGCGACTAACATTATTATGGATCCTGGTCTAGCCTTTGGTACAGGCTATCATGCCACTACCCGCTTATGTCTTGACTGGTTAACAGAACAAGATCTAAAAGACAAAGTGGTGATTGATTATGGTTGCGGTTCAGGTATTTTAGGCATCGCTGCTTTGTTATTAGGTGCACGCCACGTGTATGCTGTCGATATCGACCCACAAGCAGTGCTGGCAACCAATCAAAATGCCGCACGCAATCACGTTGGGGATCGCCTGCAAGCGTTTTTACCAGAAGACTTCACTGACTACTGTGCACAAAATGATGTGTTACCTGTAGACGTAATCGTTGCAAACATTCTAGCCAAGCCGCTCATTGGCTTAGCGCCTTACTTCGCCACCTTAATCGCACCAAAAGGTCGTATTGTCTTGGCCGGTCTAATAGAGTCACAAACCGAACAAGTAACGGCGGCTTATCAACCTTATTTTGCGCTTGATGCAAAGCATGCTTTTACAGCGCAAGAAGACCAACATTGGCAGCGTTTATCTGGTACATTTACAGGCTAGCAACATTTAATTACATCTGTTACGATAGAGGGCAGTCAAATGTCATGCATTTGACGCCACTCTGTCCTTACTCATGATTTATGGACATTTACAGCTAATATTTAAAGCTGATACGAAAGGCAGTATTAGCACTATAGGCAACTATTAGCGAGTGGCTAAGCGGTATTGATAACCATAATTTTTTGGATTCGACCCTATGACCACGCCCATAAAAACTCAGTGCCCTCATTGCCAAGCTTGCTTTAAAATACAGCAAACACAGTTGAATAAAGTAAACGCCACTGTTAGCTGTGATCAATGCCAACAGAGTTTTTTGGTCAATAAACATCTTATCCTCACTGCCGATGCTGTCAGTACTTCCGCGATTCAAGAAAATACAACGACTGACACCAATACGACAGCCGATTCAAATAGACATTCTACACAAACCGCTGACAATCATAATAAAAATCAACATGCAGCAGGCACTGCTAAGTCACCACTCACTCCTCCACATTCAAAAAATGTTTCATCTGATACTTTAATTGAGGAGGATTTGATTCATGACGGCTTAATCTATGATGATATGGATAGCGATGAACCAGAAGAAAGTGTTTTAGAGTATGATTCTCTAGATAGTATGGATGCTTGGCTGACTCAAGCCAGCAATATGAACAATAGCAGTTATACTTCTACAGCAGACAACCAACCAACAAGTAACCTCTCTAAAAAAACAGATAAAAACAACGGGTCATCAGTGAAAGTATCATCTGATGCTACAACAGAAAATTCCTCATCAGCACAAATAGCGCTTAGTTCAGCAGCCGCTAATGATATTCATGCCAATGTGGATGATACTGCGGACAATTCTTGGCTCGAAAAACTCCTAAAAGAACAAAATAAAAGCGAAGAGGTTCGACAAGACGATACCGACTTATCACAACTATTGCTCGATATGGGTGTACCATTGAAAGATGAAGCGTTAACCTCCGAAGAGCGTGTGAGAAAAGCACAAGCAAAGTTTACACCTACGCCGCAGAGACGTTCTATCGCATCCTTACTATGGACGCTAGGATGCTTAGTATTAGCACTGCTACTTTTTGCGCAATACGTCATTTTTAATCTAGAAACTTTGATGAAAAACCCAGTGCATGCAGAGCGCTTACAATCAGTATGTGCAGTCGCTGCCTGTAGTTTACCTAGTGCCGATCTAACAGCATTTACGATTACTAACCTTAATCATAAATCGAGTAAGATTAAGATGGATGGAAAGTCGAGCGATGTCAGTGCCACATTAAACAATCAAAGTGCCAAAGCACAGCTGTATCCGAATGTTAAAGTCAGCGTATACGGCGCAAATGATAAGATTGGAGAATTCATCGCCACGCCAGCTGATTATCTATTAAGCAAGCAAAGCCAATTAGCGGCGAACAGTAGTCGAAACATATTATTTACCATCCCTGTTGCTAATAGACAAATTCGAGAAGTGACTATAAGTCCTCTGTATTGAATAGATAATTACCAACAAAATAGCTGTTTCTATAAGCAACCTCGTCTTTTAAAACTTCAGTCGTCAGAAAAACGTAGACAGGTCGCAAGTTCAGTAGTGATGCAAGTGCGACCCAGCCAGTTATATTTTGTGGCAACGTTATAATAGTAAGCATATACCCTAGTCATACTGCTGCCAATATAAGGTTAATCTGTCAGCGCTAAACGATATTAATTTGATATAATACCCTGATATCTTATGGTTTGACTCTTTCCAATCCCAAGGACATTATCTTATGGCACCTCATGCACAGCATAATGCCAATCATTTTGCCACAAGCTCTGAGCATCCTGCCGATTATAGTACAGCTAACCATCATTCAACTCGTCATGTTGACTCCTCATTAGACAGCGATGCGAGCCAGCGGCATGAACCACTGCGCGTACATGTGGAGCGTGTGGTACGACAGTACTTTGCGATGCTAGGTGATGAGATGCCGACCGACTTGTATGAGCTTATTTTAAAACAAATTGAAGAGCCACTATTATCGGTTGTCCTTGAAAAAACTCGAGGCAATCAAACCAAGTGTGCACAAATCTTAGGTCTGAATCGTGGCACTTTACGCAAAAAACTCAAAACTTATGACTTAATGTAGCATCTGCTATATGCATTTCTCTGTCTTTATTACCAATCATTATGTATGGCAATTTAACGTTATTGACGCTATCCACCATGATATTGTCTACAACAATTGTCATTGTCACCTTGCCAGACGTTTACGTCAGGCTTTTTTTATGGAAATTTTCTTATGAGTACAACCCCACTTGCTCTATTGTCAGTCTCTGATAAATCCAATATCGTTGAGTTTGCGCAAGGCCTTATTAAGTCAGGCTTTGACTTACTGTCTACTGGCGGTACTTATCGTTTACTCACAGAAAACAATGTCGCTGTGACCGAAGTATCCGATTACACAGGTTTTCCTGAAATGATGGATGGCCGTGTCAAAACGCTACATCCTAAAATTCATGGTGGCATCTTAGGACGCCGTGGTACAGACGATGCCGTAATGAGTGAGCACGCGATTGAGCGTATTGATTTGGTTGTCGTCAACCTTTATCCGTTTGCAGAAACCATTGCTCGTGCTGACGTCACCATGAACGACGCTATCGAAAACATCGACATCGGTGGTCCTACGATGGTGCGTTCTGCGGCGAAAAACCACGCTCATGTGGGTATCGTGACTGATCCAGCAGATTATGAGCGCATACTTGCCGCTTTAGGTGATGGCACCGAGCTGACACCTGCTTTGCGCTATGACTTGGCAGTGAAGGCTTTTGAGCATACTGCACAGTACGACGGAATGATTGCCAATTTCTTAGGTAGCCGTGTCAATGAAAGCCAGCAACCTGAGAATTTTTCACGTACCTTTAATGTGCAGCTCGAAAAAGCACAGGATCTACGCTACGGCGAAAACCCACATCAAAACGCCGCTTTTTATACAGAAAACCATCCGCTAAAAAGCCACCAAGCCTCTATAGCGACTGCTAAGCAACTGCAAGGCAAGGCGCTGTCTTATAACAATATCGCCGATACTGATGCTGCTCTTGAGTGCGTGAAAGCCTTTAGTGCCCCTGCTTGCGTTATCGTTAAGCATGCCAACCCTTGTGGTGTCGCTGTGGATAACGATCAAGTAACCGCTTATAACACTGCCTTTAGTACTGACCCTGAGTCTTCTTTTGGCGGCATCATTGCTTTTAACCGCCCATTGACGTTGGCGGCGGCTAAAGCCATTATCGACAATCAGTTTGTAGAGGTTATTATTGCACCAAGCATCGAAGATGGTGTGCTTGAAGCGACAGCTGCTAAGAAAAATGTCCGTGTATTGGTGTGCGGCGAACTGCCAGCGCCAGATCAACGCGATAGTCAGCTTGACTACAAGCGCGTCAACGGTGGCCTGCTAGTACAAGAACAAGATCTTGGTTTGATTACAGCCAATGACTTAAAGATTGTCACTGATGTACAACCAACAGAAGCGCAAATCGCCGATCTATTATTCAGCTGGAATGTGGCAAAATACGTCAAATCTAATGCGATTGTTTATGCCAAAGGTCAGCGTACTATCGGTGTTGGTGCTGGTCAGATGAGCCGTGTCAACTCAGCGCGTATCGCTGCTATCAAAGCTGAGCACGCTGGATTGGCTACTGAAGGTGCTGTTATGGCATCAGATGCCTTCTTCCCTTTCCGTGATGGCATCGATAACGCTGCCCAAGTCGGTATTGCTGCTATTATCCAGCCAGGTGGGTCTATGCGTGATGATGAAACCATTGCTGCGGCAAATGAGCATGGCATCGCGATGGTATTCACTGGTATGCGTCATTTCCGCCATTAAATTGTTCCGTATCACTTTGAATATTAGCATTGATAGCAGTATTGAATTTCGTATCGCTATTAATGCTAAATCTTTATGATAAAAGTAATACTCATTAAAAAAGCCACTGTAGACAGTGGCTTTTTTATGCTTCAAACTTGAGAAGATTATTTAGAAAGAATGACTAAGTAAGTATCTCAAGTTTTCCTTAATAGCTTTATTTCTAACGCCCTTGCGCGTTTGCTATATTGGCGTCATTAACTTCAACTTTATATACCAAGCGTAGATAATCCAAGTAATCTTGTAGCTGATCTTGCCCTAAGTTATCACGAATGATTGCAGCCGTTTGTGCTCTTTGCACATCAGATAATGGCGACTGCTCCTCTGTTTTAATACGATCACCGACCAACAAAGTCGCGCCCATCTCAGTCTCACTGGCAATAGCAACGACGCCATTATTAGCTGCTTGCTGACTAAAGGCCAATCCGCGCTCTTTCTCTGTCAATAGAGTGGTTTGGCGATTCACTTCACCTAATGATTGAAAACGTACTGGCTGTTTATTGATATCAGTAGGCGTTTTAATACCAGCGGCTAGTTTCTTCGCCTCTTTTAGCGCCAATGCCGTGGCCTTTTCTTGACGTAATATCTGAGTGATTTTTGGTGTAGCAGCAGCTAAGCTAAGCGTTTTCGTAGGACGATAGTTGCTTGGCTGCACCCATACCGTCCCGTTACCGACTTCGATACCTGCGGTTACTGCCTGATCTTGAATGGTAAACTCATCAAAAGCCTGCTTAATCACTGCTGGTTGTGATAACTCCGATTTGTTGTTTTCTTTACGATAATCCTTGATACGTTTTAGCGTTACGTTCTCTTGCTGAGCAATATCTTCGATGCTAAAGCCATCTGCTGCCAAGTCATTAATCGCTGTTACTTTATCTGCATAGATTTCTTGACGCTTATATTCTTTGGCTTTTGCTGTCAGCTCTGCACGCATGCTTTCTAGGCTTGGGATTTTACTACCGTTATCTTCGGTTACGGTAAATATCTGGTAGCCAAAGCTAGTCTTAATAGGTGCTGTTACATCACCCACACTTAAGCCTTCTAAAGCCTGCTCAACCGCTGCGGCATCATTGCCAAACACAGAGGGATTAAAGGTACCAATATCGCCACCTGTTGCTCCTGATGGATCATCTGACTCAGTTTTAGCCAATGCGGCAAAAGACTCACCTTTATCCAAGCGGGCTTTGATTTTAGTCGCTCTGGTCTTCGCGTCTTTACCCGTTAATAGGATTTGACTGATTTTGCGTTCATCGACGACCGCTAGCCCTTGCTTATAAGCTTCATATTGCTGCTGCAAATCCTCTTCCGTAACTTCATTCACTTGAATGGTTTTAGGACTTAATTGCAAATATGCCAAATCTACCATCGCCGCACTTTTTAGTGTGTCTTTATTGGCATCATAATAGGCTTGTATATCGCCTTTGCTTAACTTGACCTGATCTACATAGTCTTGCCAATTAAATCGATGCAGCCAGATATTGCGCGACTCAAGTTGTAAGTCAATCAATTGACTGACCGCTTGCATGGGATATACTGCCGTGCCAACAATACTTGCATTGAGCTGGTCGAGGCTTAATTGGTTACGAAACTCAGCAAATAGCTGATCTTTAGTCATGCCGCGCTGGCGCAAGAAATTTGAAAATTGATCGTTAGAAAAATTACCTTCTGCGTCCTTAAAAATTTCTTCTTCACGCAATAGACGATTAATCGTGTCATCAGAGACTGTCATACCAAGCTTGCCCGCTTGCTGCTCCAATAGCGTACGATCAATGAGACCTTTGAGCACTTGCTCGTGCAATACATCTTCATTCAATAGACTCGCATCATCAACTTGTTCTAGTATTTCAGTACGACGGTTATTTACGGCAGTCTGATACTCGGACAACCCTACGCTTGCTTCACCCACCTGAGCGACTTGGTTGGGATCGACCCCGCCTCCAAAATAGCTTTCGACACCCAATAGAGCGAGCGGCGATAGGCATAAAATCAATAAAATGCGACCTGGCCAGCTTTTTAAGAAATCGCGCAATTTATCCATAGTTATCTCTGCTTTATAAACCTATATTGATGAAAAACCATTGTAATATTACTATTAATATCAATGCTATCTAAGCAGGCAATGGTAAGAATAAGAACGTGTGAATTTGATATAGAACAACAAGACTGAGTAAAACAGTCTTATTTAAACAACGCATCTATCGCGCGCCCTATGATACGTGATTTTTGATGCAGACTCAAAATATTCACGTGGTATGATACAAACTATAGCGATAAAAAAAGCACCTAATATCTAGGTGCTTTTTTATGATTCATATTATGACTTTTCAGCCATGCTATAAACCATATAATGCTTTACTAAGTAAATGCTGTGTTGATTCGTATATCACGTCGTTATACAGCATCCATTTTTAATAAAACGGCTTAGTTTAAACGCTCTTTTAAGTTTTTACCCGCTTTAAAGCTTGGTACTTTACTTGCTGGAATGCTAAGCTCTTCACCCGTCTTAGGGTTACGGCCAGTACGTGCTTTACGGTCTTTTACGCTGAAAGTACCAAAACCAACCAATGAGATGCTATCGCCAGCTTCTAGCGCTTCACCAACACTTTCCATAACAGCATTCAATGCATCGCCAGCTTGGGTTTTGTTTAGGCCACTTTTGTCTGCGATGCTATCAATTAATTCTGACTTATTCATAAAATTTCCTTCAAGTTTAAGGGGGATAATAAACGCTCACGCCAAGCATTGTAACGCTCTCATAGCATTTAAGCAATAAAAACTGCCTGACTGGCGTATTAACAGGTTTCGCTTTGTTATCGTCTTTATATCAAGGCAGCATAAGGAGCGCAAGCGATTTTACATATTTTTGCCTACTGTACTACGTATTTGACACTCAATGTTACGCAAAGCCTCTGCAACTGTCATAACTGCTAGTCACCTTGGCTTTTCGTAACTTCGACTTAGCGAGTCAACCTCTATACTGCCTTATCGTTCAAAGAGATGTCATCTCATACTGAGGCATCGCCAGTCATAAATATCTGTGTCCTTGTTGATTACCAAATTGTAAAGTAATAATTTCCCAACTGACAGAAACTAGCGTTACTTTTTATTATAAAGGCGTTACTATAAGCAAAATATCACTGCACCTTTTGGGTCAATTTTGACTCTTGTTTGTCTTTTGCCTCTAATTTGCCAAATATAAAACGGATTATTTACATGAAGCGTTCTACGTTGTCTCACTCTTTTCTTAATATCATTCTGGTGTTCATCGAGTCGGCGCTGACACTATTGTTACGTTTAGATCCCGAACTACGTAAAGCCGCTTACCCACTTGCCAAGCAAGGTACTGTCGTGGCGCTACGCTTGTATCTACCGCATGTTGAGGTGTTTGCCACTTTTAGCACCAAAGGCGTATTATTAGACGCAGAGTTACCTATTGACCGCAGCGAACCTGACGTCATCATTAATGCCTATAGCATCCAAGTGATCAATGCGATCACCACTCATGACAGCGAAACCACCGAAAAACTACAAATGCGCGGTGAGTCTGTTCAAGTACAGTTGGTCAAGCAGTTTATTATGCAACTCGGTCTTGGCAGCTTAATTCAAGGTCTTATTAAAAAGATAAAAGGTGGCAAAGGTAAAACCAAGCCTACTGAAGCTGAAATGGCTGACAAAAAGGACAGCTATAAATTACGCATCAAAGAGCAACAAACCCAAATAAACACTTTAACTATTAAAAACCGTGAGCTTGAAATCACGGTTAAAGAGTTACAGAGCAAACAAAAAACCCTGATAATCGTCACCGTGTCTGCTCTCGTCATTATGATCGCAGCCATTATCGTGCTATTAATGAATTAATTTCGCCAACGATAGCTTATTAATGACAGCTTACCAATGAAAGGCTGTTTACTTTACCAAACGCGTTTGATGCCGATTAAGGCATATTAACCGCTTAGGATATTAAGCGCTTAGATGACTAGGGCGTATTGACCAATCAGCACGCCCTAATATAATTGATAGAAGTTAAAAAAACGTAAGACGCAAACCTCAAGACTGTATTTTAGTATTTTAAAAATACTAGGAATCAATGTTTTCAATCTTATCTCCCCTCCTTTTAATACCATTGTTTTTATCAATCATAGTAATAAGCTCGATTAACCATTCAACCACACTTTAATCTTGACTAAATTACTCAGGATTAAGTATAATTGGCTTAATCGTTGCACACATCGGGTTAATTATCTGCTGTTTAATAACGATAAGACACAACTTAGCTATTATATGATTCCATCAGTAGCTTTCATATTACGTTACAAGCTGCCACACCTATCATTTTGCTAAGGTCGTTGTTAAATAAAAATGACTTAAAAGTTTGGAGATAACACATGCGTTTGACTACTCGAGGCAGATATGCCGTTACTGCGTTACTGGATTTGGCATTACAGACCAGCCAACAAGACACTGCAGTCTCCTTATCTGATATCGCCAAGCGGCAATCGATTTCTATCTCTTACCTTGAACAACTGTTCTCCAAACTTCGTAAACGTGGTCTTGTCACTAGCATCCGAGGTGCAGCAGGCGGCTATCATCTAGCTAAACCATTGCATGAGATAGACGTGATGAGCATCATATCTGCCGTCGATGAGTCGGTTAATGCGATGCAGTGCGAAGGACGTGGCGACTGTCAAGGTGGTACAATGTGCTTAACCCATGATTTATGGTGTGCACTGTCCAATCATATCGAACAGTACTTGAAAAATATAACATTAGCGCAATTATTAGACATGGAAAATGTGCAGTCAGTGTCAGAGCGTCAGCACAGCTCTACCAAAGAGATTTCCATAAAAGACATCAACACTATTACCCTATCGAACAGCGAGGCAAACCCAGCATGAGCCAACATAACAACCTTATATACTTAGATTATGCCGCCACTACCCCAGTTGCAAAATCAGTAGCTGCTAAGATGAGCGAGTATCTGACAGTAGATGGCATCTTTGGTAATCCAGCCTCGCGCTCGCATGGCTATGGCTGGCAAGCAGAAGAAGCGGTAGAAACAGCGCGTCAACAAGTGGCTGAAGTCATTAATGCTGATCCACGCGAAATCGTCTTTACCTCTGGTGCAACAGAATCAGATAACCTAGCCATTAAAGGTGCAGCGCACTTTTATCAATCTCGTGGTAAGCACATCATTACCAGCAAAATCGAACATAAAGCCGTATTAGATACCTGCCGTGAGCTTGAGCAAGAAGGTTTTGAGATTACTTATCTTGAGCCACAGCCAAGCACTGGGCTAATCTTACCAGAGCAAGTTAAAGAAGCATTACGTGATGATACTATCTTAGTATCACTCATGATGGTGAACAATGAGCTTGGTACGATTACTGATGTCGCTGCCATTGGTGAAATCACTCGTGAAGCGGGTGTGGTCTTCCACGTCGATGGCGCACAATCTGTTGGTAAAGTATTGATTGACCTTGAAACCACGAAGATCGATTTGATGAGCTTCTCAGGTCACAAAGCCTACGGTCCTAAAGGTATTGGCGCATTATTTGTTCGCCGTAAGCCACGTATCCGTTTGAAAGCAGAGCAGCATGGCGGTGGTCATGAACGCGGTATGCGTTCAGGTACATTACCGACGCATCAAATCGTTGGTCTTGGAGCAGCATTTGCTTTAGCCAATGAGCGTTATGAAGAAGACAATGCACATGCAGCCAAGCTACGCCAAAAACTGTGGGACGGTCTACAAGATATCGAAGAGATTTACCTAAATGGTGATCTTGAGCACAGCGTACCTAACATCGTAAACATCAGCTTTAACTTCGTTGAAGGCGAGTCTCTCATGATGTCACTCAAAGACTTAGCCGTATCATCAGGCTCAGCCTGTACCTCAGCGACGCTTGAGCCATCATATGTATTACGCGCTATTGGTCGCCCAGATGAATTAGCACACAGCTCAATTCGTTTCAGCTTCGGTCGTTATACCACCGAAGAAGACATCGATACTGTCATCAAACAAATGCATGAAGCGGTCGATAAATTACGTGCCTTATCACCACTTTGGGATATGTACCAAGAAGGTGTTGATTTAGATTCAGTCGAATGGGCTGAGCACTAAAACTACCGAAAGCAACGACATAGTTATTAAACAGAACCATTAAACGATTGATCAGACACTTATAAATCCAGTTTTTATAAATACCGTTTTTATAAATACCGTTTCTATTAACTAAATGTTTGACCCCAATTATCGATGAGTAGTTAGACATTTAAAGTCAGTAGTTGACTACTCATCATCTAACTAGGAGAAAACCCCATGGCCTATAGTGACCAAGTTATTGATCATTACGAAAATCCACGCAACGTCGGCAATCTTGATAAAAATGCCAAAAACGTTGGTACTGGTATGGTTGGTGCCCCAGCTTGTGGCGATGTAATGCGCCTACAAATTCAAGTTAATGATAATGGCATCATTGAAGATGCACGCTTTAAAACTTATGGCTGTGGTTCGGCAATCGCTTCAAGCTCGCTCGTGACTGAGTGGCTAAAAGGCAAAAGCTTGGATCAAGCGGGCGAAATCAAAAACAACGATATCGCGAAAGAGTTGGCCTTACCACCAGTAAAAGTGCATTGCTCTGTACTTGCTGAAGACGCCATTAAAGCCGCTATTAGCGACTATAAAGGTAAGCATAATAGCGCAGCAGTAGAGACAGAAGAAGCGGCTAGCTAAACCTATTAGCGTAAGTATTGTACTTCTAAGTACACGGTCTTAATGGCCGTACTTTAGTAGTCGATGTATTGAACAGCTACTAACGCTAAAGAGGTGACAATAACGCTAATGTAATTGTCACCTTTTATTTTCTAGTGATTCTTAACTGGTCGTTATTAAGATTTTTTTGGCAAGTGCGCTATTTTCATTGCCAGTTATACAGATTTTTTTGATTGATATTTATCATTGATAGTCAATGGGAGTTGGCATGATTGAAATGACAGAACGCGCCGCTCAGCATGTTCGAGACTTTTTGGACAATCGCGGCAAAGGCGAAGGTATTCGAGTGGGTATCCGTACCGCGGGTTGCTCAGGCTTAGCTTACGTTTTAGAGTTTGTAGATACCCCTGATGAAAATGACACGCGTTATGAAAGCCGCGGCGTTAACATCTTTATTGATCCTAAAAGTTTGGTCTATTTAGATGGTTTGTTGATGGACTACGAAAAAGAAGGCCTTAACGAAGGCTTTAAGTTCACCAATCCTAATCAAAAAGGCGAATGTGGTTGCGGCGAGTCTTTTACCGTTTAATGGTTCAAAGGTTAAAAAACCCTTGAGTTTCCTGATTCTATATTCAAGCCATAATAAATATGTTCTCAGCTAAAGAAAACTTTCAAAATAAATAACAAGCAAGGCGTATGATATGACAGACATTACTGCAGAAGCCCAGTTTGATAACTTCTTTGCCCTATTTGAGCAGCCTGTAAAGTTTGAAGTCAATCAAGAGAGTCTCGATCAGCATCTACGTCTGCTACAAAAACGTTATCATCCTGATAATGTCAACAAGAATCTAGCCAATACTACGCAAGCGCAACAGCAGTCTGAGCAGGCCTCAGCGTTAATCAATCAAGCCTACCAAGCGTTAAGTGCGCCTGATAGTCGTGCTAGCTATCTACTAGACATGGCAGATCAAGCACAGAATCTAGAGCATTCAATTGCAGACTTGGACTTTTTAGAAGATGCGATGCAGATGCGCATGGATTTAGATGACGCTATCGAGGGTAAAGATCGTGCGACATTGCAACAACTACACCCTCAAATCACCGAGCGACTGGCAAAACAGTCTAAGCGTTTTAACGATGCTTACCAAAACCAAGATTGGCAAACGGCGATTGATGCGACACAAAAACTAAAGTTCTTAGTCAAATTAAATGCTGACGTGACTACTGGTATCGATGAGTTAGCAACTGCTGAGCATTCAGATGATGATGATTTATACGTCTAACTAACTGACGTATAAGCTTGTTAATTTATTCTATATGCCAAATTTATTTATAAATGCTATTAGCTTATGACGCTTATTTGAAAACTATATTATAAGCGATGGTTAAAATAGTCACAGCGATGCCGTATAATCCCTTATTTTAAGCACTTTTAATCGCTAAGTATCTTCGTTTTCACGTGCATACAAAGCAGTTAAACTACAATAGTGCGCTTATCATATTCGTTCCATTTCACTTATTAATTTTATCTCTTTCATTTTATCTTTGAGTTGTCTTATGTCTTTATTGCAAATTGCCGAACCCAATCAAAGCGCCCAACCCCATCAGCATCGTTTTGGCCTAGGAATTGATCTTGGTACCACGCGCTCATTGGTCGCGGTAGTACGCTCAGGCAAGGCGCAAGTCTTAGAGGCAAGCGCAGCTACCGATACCTTATTACCTTCTGTGGTCTATTATCCAAGTGTAGGTAAGCCGTTAGTTGGCTCTGATGCATTAGCTCACTTAGCGGATGATCCAAAAAATACGATCGTCTCGGCTAAACGTTTTATGGGTCGTAGTCAAGCTGATATCAAATTCTCTCATCCTTATGAGTTAAGCGGCAGCAAAGATGACATGCCAGCATTTGTGACGGCTCAAGGTGAAGTATCGCCTGTTGAAGTATCAGCACGTATTTTAGCAGCGCTTGAGCAACGGGCAGCGAGCGCATTGCCTGCAGACAGTATCGAGGGTGCGGTCATTACTGTCCCTGCTTATTTTGATGAAGCCCAGCGTCAAGCGACCAAAGATGCAGCCCAAGCGGCTGGTATTAATGTTTTACGTCTGCTAAATGAGCCTACTGCTGCTGCCGTCGCCTATGGTCTCGACCAGTCAACGCAAAACAGCGATAAAGAAAGTTATTATTTAATTTACGATCTGGGTGGCGGTACTTTTGACGTTTCTATCTTAAAGCTGACTGATGGCGTCTTTGAAGTATTGGCAACTGGCGGTAATAGTGCATTAGGTGGTGACGACATCGATCGTCTAATGACCAATTGGCTTATCAAACAATTAAATATCGATCCTAAAGGCGTGAGTCGTCATGATAAATCGATACTCGCCCAACAAGCCAAGGCTTATAAACAAGCCCTGACTGATGCTGAGCAAGTCAATATTGACATCACTGTCAATGAGCAATCTTATCAAGGTGTGCTGCGCCGTACAGATTTGCTGGCTATTGCAGAGCCAGTGAGCCGCCGTACATTGAGCGTATGCGAACAAGTGCTGCGTGATGCCAAGCTTTCGAGTGCTGATCTAGACGAAGTGATTTTGGTCGGTGGCTCTACTCGTATGCCTGCTATACAACAAGTCGTGACAGATTTTTTTGCCAAGCAACCACTTTGTCGTCTAAATCCCGATGAAGTCGTGGCTTTGGGTGCTGCCCAAACGGCGCATCAATTGGTCAATGGCGATAGTAATAACAACCTATTATTGTTAGACGTAACGCCGCTATCGCTTGGTCTTGAGACCATGGGCGGCTTAGTTGAAGTACTGATTCCACGTAATACGCCTATTCCTGTCAAAAAACGCCAAGTGTTTACCACCTATCAAGATGGTCAAACAGGCATGGTGATTCATGTGGTACAGGGCGAGCGTGAGACAGTAGATAACTGTCGTTCATTGGGTCGTTTTGAGCTATATGGTATCCCGCCGATGAAAGCTGGATTTGCTCGTATTGAGGTCACCTTTAGTATTGATGCGAATGGACAGCTAACCGTCAGCGCACAGGAAACCACAACCAAGACAGAAAGTAAGATTGAGATTGTGCCTTCTTATGGGTTATCAGATGAGCAAAAAGAGCAGTTGCTCGTCGCAGGATTCAAGCATGCAGAAGAAGATAAAAATACACGTTCTTTAATCGAAACCAAAGTAGAAGCGGAGCGTGAAGTATTAGCGCTACAATCTGCCCTTAAAGAATTTGCAGCTTTATTATCGTCTGAGGAGCAACACTCATTGGCTGAGCAAATACAAGTGTTGCAAACAACGCTCAGTACTGATGATTTGGCACTTATCGAGGCACAGCAAGCAAAGCTTAAGCCTCACAGTGATGCCTTTGCTGCCCGTATTATGAATCAAAGCGTTAAAGCCAGCATGGCAGGCACGAATACCCAAGATTGGTAGCAGATACATTAAAAATGTGACTTAGTCACCATACTAAGCGCATTTCTTATATTTTTATTCTTTTAATTGATTAGCACTGGAAAGACGATTTATGCCAAAAATTACCGTACTACCGCATCATGAAATTTGCCCTGAAGGCGCTGAAGTCGAGCTAGAAGCTGGCAGCAACTTATGTAAAGCGCTATTGGAAAAAGGCATTAAAATTGAACATGCATGTGAGATGTCAAAAGCCTGCACCACATGCCATGTGGTCGTCCGTAAAGGTTTTAATAATTTAGATGAAATGGATGATATTGAAGCCGATTTATTGGATCGTGCTTGGGGATTAGAGCCTGACTCACGCCTATCTTGTCAGGTCATGCTCGATGATGAAGATTTAACCATTGAGATTCCTAAATATACGCTCAACCATGCAAAAGAAAACCACTAAACGCTAGAACACGTCCTAATATGAAAGTTTACTTCATTAGATAAAAAAGCCAGCTATCATAATAATAGCTGGCTTTTTTGCGCTTGATTTTATAAACATTATTTTTGGATGATTATTTATGACGATTGTCATTGATTGTCATTACGTTTGCTTGCTGCCGCTATGTCAGTTGCCACTTTTTCTTGCTCCTGCTCGACACGTTCAAGCGCAAAATTTAAGCGTGCTCTGATATCTTGATAATCATTATCCTTCATATCTTTAAAATTTAGATGCAAATTGAAACCTGGTAGTGTGTGATCAACCCACTTTGATAAATGACCTTTATACGTATCTGGATCCAGCACTTGCCACGCATTTACCTTGCTATCAAAACCCTTTAACTTGAACGCACCCGCATGCTGACAATCATAATTATGACAGATATAATCGTAAGTACTCTCACTGACCAGTATCTCATCTTTACCAGCGCTCGACTCCAGTCTTGCCGCTAGATTGGCCTCTTTACCAATAAGAGTATAGCTTAGACGATTATTACTACCAAAATTACCAACATGGCAATAACCTGTGCTGATGCCGATACGGATGTACAACCCCTCAAAGCCCATCAAGCGCCATTTCTGCCTCAAAGTTCGCATCTCGCGACGCATATCTATTGCCATTGCGATACAGTCTAAAGCATCTTGGCGCGCACCGCGACTATTTGGCTCACCGAAAAAACACACCATGCCATCACCAATAAATTTATCAAGTACGGCGCCATGCTTGTTTGCTATCAATGTCATACAATGCATATAAGTATTTAAGATATCAGCCAAATTGTCAGCGCTCAAACTATCTGACAATTCCGTAAAGCCAACGATATCTGAGAACATAATCGTCAGCTTAGCACGCTTATTAGCAACGGTAACTGGGCTATCAGATTTTACGATAGGCTCCCAAACTTGTGGAGGTATGAAGCGCGTCAACTTATTAATGACGGAGACCATCGTGCTTAAGCGCCCAACGGCCTGATGAGCACGAGTTTCATAACCAATATACTCTTGGTACACATGCCAAAACTGATACAGTATGACGATCATACTGGCTAATAATATTATTGGTGTGGTCCAGCCTTCATGGCAATCTATATCAGCACTGCTTAGGGTAACGCTAACATAATAGAAAACAATGACGGTTATTACAGAGACGGCAATCAGTTTTAAATGATTTTCAGGGCTACTGATAATAATTCTGAGTGCTATAAGCGCGGCTAAGCTAAGCGAAATAACCGTGCAAAACTGTATCGACCCAATAACTACCGATAGTAAAATGATAACAATATTAGACGTCCAAAAGCTTTTTTGGCGGCGATAGTTATAAATCAAAATCATTAAACTTGGCAGACAAACAATAACGAGCAGTGCCATTGAAGTAGGTCTAAAATTAAAATGTACAGCGAGGAGTATGACCGTAAGTATTAAAACGAAGACTTCTGGATAGTCAAATCGATAAACCCCTTCATTTGTTGAAGAGTGATTTGGTCTCAGCGTGTCTAAAAAAGGCATATGAAATATTCGCTCACGTAAAACAGGCTATGTAAAAAATTAAAAGGCTTGAGGATAGCACACGCGTACTACCTGCCTCTATGCCAAGTTGTGTATAAAATTAATCAATGATTACATTATACTTTTTAAATGCAACAAAACCCATGTCACTGATAGCCAAAAGCCTACCACTCATCACTCATCTTGTCTTAATACGCTACTAAATCAGGATTATAAGACATATCGTTTGAGCCAAACACAAAAAATCCAGATAATATTTATCTGGATTTCAAATACTTAAAACCTATTAATATATAAAAATTAAGTCATGTAATAACCGAGCATAACGTTGGCACATAACCGTAAAACGACTAAGACACCAAAATAAAGCTTAACTTTAAACGTTTAGTCATTTTTCTAGTTATTTTGATGGGTCAATCGATGTCCAGTTAATTGATACCTAGTTAATCGAGGCCTAGCCAATAGAGTATCATTATCAATTTGCCAATCAACTTACCGACCTATTACTACTCAGGTATTTATTACATTTGCCAATCAAATGGCATTTGATGATGACCACGTAGCGCCATCATTAACGTCTGCTGCATCTGCGCCAACACTTCTTTAGTATAAGGAATAGCAGGAACGCCCCATACTGGATTTGGCCATTGCATGTCGTTTTGATAGCGAACGATATGATGAAAATGTAGCTGTGGTACTTGATTACCGAGTGCAGCTACATTCATTTTATCAGCTTGAAAGGTCTTGGCTAGCTGACTCGACAACCAGCTTGACTCACGTAAAAACTGTGTTTGATCGGCTTCAGATAACTCATATAACTCTTTGATACCTGATACGCGCGGCACTAATATTAACCAAGGAAACTGGCAATCATTGATTAAACGACAAGTCGATAATGGGAAATCACCCACTAAAAAGCTATCGGCAGCAAGTTTATGATGAAGTTGGAACATAATGACGGTTCTCTTGTTATGACACTCAGATAAAAGGAATATGAATCTAGAAAAGCAGAATTTAATTTACTAAAAAACAATAGGCTAAATATAGGATGTTGCTATTTTATCAGTTATCCGACCGATAAAATAGCGCTATGACTCATTGTCTTGACGTCCTACTTGAGCACCGGCTAGCTGACTTATTGAGCTGATTGAATCTACTAAAAATCATTGCTGAGCTCTCAAAATGCCGAAATGCCAAAACAACTACGCTGACTCTGCCACCGTATGCTCGCTAAAATAGCGTAATAATTCTTGAATCGCGGTGACGCGCTGCTGCGGCGTTGCCAGTTTATCAGCATCTTGATAACGAATACCAGAAGCACCGTTCATACGATAGCGCTGACCATTTGATTGAATCAACTTAATAATCGCCAAGGCATCGACTGGGGTATCAGGCGCAAACTCTAATGTCATGCTATTACTATTGGCATCAATCTTATTAATCTTCAGCGGCTCAGCTTGTATACGCAGTCCGTGGATGGCGAACAACTGCTTAGCTTGCTCTGGTAATGTACCAAAACGGTCAATCATTTCGGTACGAATATCAATCAATGCCTCTTTATCATCGGCATTACTGATACGCTTATAAAATAACAAACGCTGATGGACATCATGGAGATATTCTTCTGGTATCAATGCTGAGCTATGCAGATTAATCTCACTAGTCAGCGACAACGGTGTGCTTAAATCAGGCTCTTTACCCGCTTTAATGGCTTTTGTCGCTCGCTCTAGCATGTCCATATATAAACTAAAACCAATCGCCTGCATGTTACCACTTTGCTGCTTACCAAGTATTTCGCCAGCACCGCGAATTTCTAAGTCTTCGCTAGCCAGCATAAAACCTGCACCCAGCGTATTGGCGCGTTCAATCGCATGTAATCGGCGCTTAGCATCGCCTTTGAGACCTTTGATAGAAGGCACAAGTAGATAGCAATACGCTTGATGATGACTACGACCGACACGACCACGCAGCTGATGTAATTGTGCCAAGCCAAACTTATCGGCACGCTCAATGATAATGGTATTAGCATTGGGTACATCAATACCGGTTTCGATAATGGTCGAACAGACTAGCACGTTGAACTTTTTATGATAAAACTGCTGCATGACTTGTTCAAGTTGGCGCTCTTGCATTTGTCCATGAGCGACTCCTACTCTCGCCTCAGGCACCAATTCACGTATGGTTTCTGCCATACGCTCAATGCTCGCCACATCATTATGTAATAAATAAACCTGCCCACCGCGCAATAACTCACGCAAGATGGCCTCTTTCATTAGAGCATCCGTTTTTTGCATGACAAAGGTCTTGATAGCCAGACGACGTGCCGGTGGCGTGGCAATAATAGACATATCACGCATACCTGAGAGCGCCATATTGAGCGTTCTAGGGATGGGGGTTGCTGTCATCGACATACTATCCACATCAGTCTGAATCGCCTTGATACGCTCTTTATGGCGCACACCAAAGCGATGTTCTTCATCGACAATCATCAAACCTAAATTAGAGAATTTCACATCAGGTTGTAACAGTTTATGGGTACCGATGACGATATCGACTTTGCCCGCTGCGAGGTCTGTTAGCACCGTTTCTTGATGCTTTTTACCACCAAAGCGCGAGAGCGTTTCGATACGTACTGGCCAATCAGCAAAACGGTCGCGGAAATTGTCTTCATGCTGACCGGCTAGCAAGGTCGTCGGCACTAGCACCGCTACCTGATAACCGGCGCTGACAGCAATGAATGCTGCCCGCATAGCCACTTCTGTTTTACCAAAACCCACATCACCGCAGATGAGCCGATCCATTGGTTGGTTTTGTCGCATGTCTTCCATCACCGCATGAATGGCATTGGCTTGATCCGGCGTTTCTTCAAAGGCAAATTGGCTGGCAAAGAGCTCATACTGTGACGCATCTATTTTAAAATGAATACCGACTTTGGCTTCGCGCCGTGCTTGCATATTGAGTAGCTCAGCCGCCACGTCATGGATTTGCTCAAGCGCTTTTTGCTTGGCCTTATCCCATTTACCACTACCAATCTTATGCAATGGTGCAAGCGCTGGGTCACCGCCACTATAGCGATTGATCATTTGTAAATTGGCGACTGGCACATAAATACTGGCATCATCAGCATACTTTAAGTGAATAAACTCTTGCTCACCATCGCCGACATCTAGTGTAATCAGACCATTATAACGCCCAATACCATGCTCGATATGCACCACGGGGCTGCCTTCGGTTATCTCCGTGACACTCTTAACCAAGAACTCTTCTGACACCCCGCTTTGACGACGACGGCGCGTCTGCAGCACTTGCCGACCAAATAATTGTGTCTCACTAATCAGTACTAAACGTTCAGGGACATAAACACCGCGCTCAATAGGCGCAACGGTCAAACCGACCTGCGGCAACTTATTGGCATTACTATTCGATTTGTCCGCTGCTAAAAACGCTGCAAAGCTATCGTAAGCCTTGATATCAATCTTGCCTTTAAACAGCTCAATAAGAATCTCTCGGCGACCCGCTGTTTCTGCTACCACCAATACTGGTGTCGCTGTTTGCGCTTGTAATTCTAAAAACTCTAGCAGCGCAGTGAGAGGCTCAGTCTTTTGATGATTCACGGCCAATTGTGGTGGCGCTTGCGCACTGAGCGTCACCAATCCTTGCTGCTTATTTGGCACAAGCGACAGTTGTAGCTGTGAATCTGGATTTTTTTCAAGCATTAACGATATGTCTTCGCTATCAACTGCGGCAACATTCGTCATGGTAGCCAGTTCATTACGAGCACTTAGAATGACGCGTGGATAATGATTTAAGTGTTCGTTTAAGGTATTCGATAATAAATATAGCAATTCAGGTGCGACGATGGGCTTATCAATATCATGACGGCGTTCTTCATAACGGCGCTGGATTTGTGACCAATAATCAACCTGTTTTTCATTAATCAATTCATCAGTGATAAATAAGGCATCGTTTGGTAAGTAAGCAAACAAGCTACTCTCTGCTGTCCACGCTTTTAAATCAAAAAATAGCGGCTGGTAATATTCAAGTCCGCTACTAGCGATACCTGCCATTACGTCTTTATGTAGCTCAAACTTACGGCTGCTCGCATTAGGGAACATCGTGGCGAAGTTGGTACGAAACGTCTCACGCCCTTCATCAAGCGGGAACTCTTTTGCTGGCAATATTTGAAACTGTTCGATAGGTTTTGAGATATCTGGCAGCTTGTGTAGCAGTGATAGTGACTCTTTGCCCATGCTACTATCGTTGCCGCTCATCATTGTTTTGAGGTCATCAACGGTCAGTGTCCGCTGGGTTTGGGGATTAAAAAAACGAATGGTCTCGATCTCATCGTCAAACAAATCTAAACGTAGTGGAAACGGCTGACCCATCGCAAAGATATCAATGATACTGCCACGTACCGCAAATTCCCCCGGTTCAAAAACATTCTCAACGGCGCGGTAACCTGCCTTTGCCAACAATCCGCGCTGGGTATTGATATCAAATCGATCACCCACGCTCAAATCAAAATGCTGTCCTATCAGCCAGCTTGGCGGTGCGACACGATGCATCAACGCCTGAACCGAGATGAGCAGCACGCCTGACGTTGGCATATCGGTTAATAGATTGATACGCTCACTAACAATGTCTTGATGCGGTGACAGCTCATCATAGGTCAACGTCTCCCAATCGGGAAACACATAAGCATCGACGCCGCAAAATGCCAATTCCGTCTCTATTTGATTGAGCTGGTTTTGGTCACGCGTCACCACAACTTTTAATCGGTCGGAAACATTCCATAGCGGTGTTTGCACCAGACTTGCTAGCCACAAACTGCTGACTGCGCCATGCACAGGTGCCAGCCAACGCCGCTCGGCATTCTGGATAGGAAACAACTGCTGATTAATTGGTTCAAACGCGTCAGTCAAAGCAGTGATAGGCATAAAGAGTAGGATCAATGTTAAGAGTCAGAGAGCTATTATACGAATATTTCAGTAATTACCAAAATTTATGCCGTAACGGTTTGTCACTTAGCATTTTTATTAAAAAACCAATAGACAAATAGTTGATAAAGATTATATTCGTATATAAAGACAGGATGATTAAATGTAAAAACCTCAACGGCTAAACTGAGATTTTTGAGTGCTATTTATTAAGCTGGTGTTAAATTAATGGCTTATCACTAGCGATAATGCCATTGTTATCTGCATAGACAAACATACCAGAATTTAATGTTAAATCACCAAAGCTAATTTCAATATCGGTTTGACCTTCATCGCGGCGATTCGATTTACGCGGAATGCAACCAAGCGCCATAACACCGATGTCCATTGCTGCCATATCATCAACATCACGGACGCAGCCGTATACGATAACCCCCGCCCAATCATTATCAATCGCTGACTGCGCAATCATGTCGCCTAGCAGCGCACAACGCATTGAACCACCACCGTCAACCACCAACACCTTACCGTTACCATCCTTGTCTTTACCATCGCTATTTAGTAATGATTTGACGCGACTATTGTCTTCGAAGCATTTCACCGTCACAATTTCACCGCAGAATTTCTTTTTGCCGCCAAAGCTATGAAAAGACTTACCTTCGATATTAGGCAAACACACCTGCGACTCAGGATTGGCATCCAATAAATCACAGGTCACAAAGTTCTCTTTATCCATCGTTATTGATTCTGGCATGTCTGACATAGTGACGCTCCTTGTTATGTATGATTGGTTATTGATGACTGATTATTTATGACTGGGGCTTAATTTTAATCGTTCCCTTAACTTAATACTTAGGCTATTTTTTAACTTTAGTCATCGCTAGCATTTGCTTATTTTCGATGATATCAGTGGTTTGGATAGCAGGTTCAGTACGGTATTTATTACGCTGATAAACATCATGCGCACTCATCGCCATGGCAATGGCAACGCGTTTGGCGGAAATGGGATGCAGTGACAATGATTCTGAAACTAAGGGCGATATCAGCTGAAAGGCCTTTTGACCAATACTTTCAAGCGGACGACCTTTATGCTTGCCAAGTAACAAGGATGGACGGAAAATGACTAGCTGCGTAAAACCTAGCGCCATAATAGACTGCTCAGTTTCAGCTTTTACGCGATTGTATAAAAACCGACTATGAATATCAGCATTCATGGATGATAACAAAAAGAAATTTTCAACACCTTTTTCTTGGCAAAGTTTGGCAAAATTGACATTATAATCATGATCAACCTTTCGAAAGGCCTCATCGCTACCAGCCTGCTTCTTAGTCGTACCAAGACAGCTAAAAGCGTCCGTCTTTCGATCAACACCAACGCTGGCAAATATTTCAGCCAAATTATCAAAATCATTAACCTGATAAAAACGCATGCTGGTATTGATATAGCGTGGCGGACGCCTTGCAATCACAATTAATGTGTCATAAAGCTCACTAAGCTGTTTGACAAGATGCTGTCCGACCAATCCTGTCGCGCCAATTACAATTGCTTTTCGCTGCATAGCCTATCCATTTATAGTGTGTTGGAAAATAGATGATAATGAAAAATCTGATTTTAAAGCCTATCACCAAAGCTTTTCATCTTAGGGCGTATCCTCATTTTTAAAATGGTGATAACAATGAGATAAATCATAGTCAAATGAGGAAAATAGCGCAGATACTATCAGAATGTTAAATAGTATCGGGATATTAACCAGCTATTTGACATTTTTTTTAACATTGTTTGGCAAGATTCAGCCACTTTTAGCACATTTATATGTCCATCGATTGAATTGAGGACATGCCCTAGTATCATACCTAAGTTAACGCATAACTGAGGGTATTCTATAGAATTTATTGTAAGAGATTTTATCGGCTAAGCGATTTATTCACTCATAAGCGGTTTTTAGTGCAACAATATTGATAAATATTTCAAAAAACAGCTGAGCAGAGACACAAAAACTGTCATATATATGATCACACAACTTCTTTAAGCATTAATCATCAAATATATTGTTCTAAGGGCGATAATTTGCTAAGATAACCGGCTTTACACGTTAACGCTGTTTAATTATTCCAAACAGTTTTGGCGCTTGCGATGCTCTATTGCTAATTTAGGTGCCTTTAATAACAGATAGGTACTTTAATATTAGACATCGACATCATGTTTGGCGAGACGGCTGCTCGTTACCGATGATGGTTAAACCCTTTTTTATTGTAATCCACATTCATATTTTTATCTGTCTTTATCAAGGAGATTCGCGTGGCTAATACTGCACAAGCTCGTAAACGCGCCCGTCAAAACACCAAACGTCGTCAGAACTCTGCGTCACAACGCTCTATGGTTCGTACTTACTTAAAACGTGTTGATGCGGCTATCGCAGCTAAAGATTATGACGCGGCTACCGAAGCTTACAAAAAAGCGGTACCAGTTCTTGATCGTATGGCTGACAAAGGTATTATTCATAAGAATAAAGCTGCTCGTCGTAAGAGCCGCCTGAACAAAACCATCAAAGGCCTACAAGCTTAAGATTGTTAACGTTTAGACCATATCTCGCCTTTATAGCGTGATGACTAAAACCTTGTTACTGGTTCTAATACTGGGGCAAGGTTTTTTTATGTCTGCTTGAAAAGTGAGTAGTAATCTATTAAATAGTATTTAGATCCATTTTACTTCTGGTGGTAAGAGCAATGTATTAGGATGAAAGCCGGCAGCACGGTAGTCTTCTAATAAAGTATGAATCGGGCGCACATACACTTCACCGCGCCAAACGAAGTGTGCACTGGCTTGTTCAAACGGCTTATCATCAAACCACAAAAACACGCCTTCCATCATCTTTGGCCAATCATTCCAATCAATCTCGACCACATCAAACATCACTGCTAAAAAAGCAGATAACAACGTATCATGACTAACAGCAAGCATGAGATGCCCTTGCTGCGGTTGATGCTGATAAAACAAAGATAAAATATCGAGACCGCCTTGGTAAGCGTTTTTGGTACCTTCAAGATTGCCTTGCAAAAATCGATTGATAAAGTTGAGCACGCCAATTTCTTTAAATACTGGATTTGCTATTTCAGGCTCAGTCACTAGGCTACCAGGCTCTACCAACAATGACTGATGCGTAATATCACGTTGTAGTCCCGCCCCTGCTTGCATCAGCTGCGCCGTGTCAATACAGCGTCCAATCGGACTTGAGATACTGTCTACATCAAGCGAGTACGGTAAATGCCCTGCCAACCAACGCCCCCACGACTTCGCTAGTACTCGACCTTTAGGTGTTAGGGGTAATTGATAACTGGCAAAACCATTGCCATCAGAGCGTTCACGTAAGGAATGTCTGGTAAATAAAATCAGCCGTTTATCTTCAGGCAATAAGCTGACTGAGGAAATCATACTATCAGGCAAGTGCGAAGGCGCCGGAGCACTTGGAGTATGACTCGCAAGCTTTTCAGCAGACAGTTTTGAGGGATTGTTATTGAGATATTTGCTCATGGTAGCAAGCGTAGCAGATTTTTTGATATGAATGAACAAAATATCAGTTCGATTGTAATATTGCTTAAGAGTCTAGGCGGTTAGACTTTAAAATAAGCGTTATTTTATATTCGCTATTTTAAAAAGACAGATCAAGGTGACAAATAACTAAAAAGATATCTGCTTTTAAATGATTAAAATTACTTAGCCGATATCAATGACTTTGTCCCACGCGAACGCTAATGCAGTGCTACTGACCTCATTTGGATACGCACGTGGATTGACAATGACTCGTGTATTACCAATACGGTAATCAAATGCTTCGTGTGTATGTCCATGTACCCATAGTATTGGCGCCCAATCTTCATGCATCCAGCCAGATAAATCACTGATAAAAGCTGCGTTACTTGGTAGATTCGCATACTTCTCAGACACCGATAATGGGCTAATACTATGATGACTCATCACAACAGTTTTTTTGCCAAGTGTTTTTGCGGTGATCAATGCTTGCTTTAACCATTGACGCTGCTTAGCATGGATTTGCATCGATACTTCAGGTGAAAAAAGCTCGCCTCCAGCATAGATTTGTTTATAGTCACGCATAAAGCGCATAGCAGCAGCTATAGTATCTTCATTGGCCTGATATTGGTAATCTGTCCATAAAGTACAACCTAGGATACGTATGTCACCAATATCAATATGTTGACACTGTAGAAAACGGACGCCTTGCTGCGACTGGGCATTATAATTATCCCAAGTTGCCAGCTTTTTATCAAAATGTAGCACATCTTCATTAAAGTATTCATGATTACCAGCTATCGTAATCACAGGCACTTGCAAACGTGCTGCCTGCTCTTGTAGCCATGGCATACCACTATCGCTGTTAGCAGTATCGCCCGCAACTAATACCACGTCTGCATCAGTTTTGGGAATATGCCCTAGCGGATGTGACTGACGCGCATAACTGTCAATATGTAAGTCACTTAAAATCTGTAATTTCATAAGTTCTAATATCATTAAATAAACGTAAATAGTTTAGCACTTTTTGATATACTCGCAAAAATTAAAAAAAGACAGCGGATTAGGCTGTCTTTTTTATCATGCTGACACTATAAAATGCTAAATGCTTTGTAAATATCCAAATATTTTATAAGTACCTAAATACCTCGGAGTATCTTTTGTAATTTAGCCGCAGGATCTGCTGCCTGAGTAATTGAACGACCAATCACCAAATAATCAGAACCATCGTCTAACGCCTGTTTCGGTGTGCAAATACGCTTTTGATCATCTGCATTGTCGTCTAGCAAGCGAATACCAGGGGTAATCAATTTAAAATCCCGACCACATAGTGTCTTGAGCGTTTTCGCTTCTTGGGCTGAACAGACCACACCATCAAGACCCGCTTGCTTGGTTAACTGTGCCAATCGACTCACTTGTGCATCTAGACCATCGATAATACCCGTTTGCATCAATGCTTGATTATCCATAGAGGTCAGCACGGTGACGGCAATCAGCAAGGTATCAAAATTACCGTCTAACAAGCGCTGTTTAGCCAATGACATCGCCTCTAAGCCCGCGCTGGCATGCACATTCACCATCCATACGCCAAGCTCAGCTGCCGCTAGTACCGCTTGAGCGGTAGTATTAGGAATATCATGGAATTTCAAGTCCAGAAATACGTCAAAATTACGCTGATGTAGCGCTTTAACTATCTCAGGACCACAGCGAGTAAATAGCTCTTTACCCACTTTTAAGCGGCATGATGTTGGATCTAACTGATCAGCTAATGCTATTGATGCCTCCATCGTCATATTATCTAAAGCAACGATGACTGGGGAGTTCATTGTATTATTCATGGTTTTACCATATCTATATCAGAATTATCAAAACACTATATATGGACTGCTCATAGATCAGTACAAAATATAATTTAGTCTCGTTTTTGTTTGGTAAGTGTCGCGCCTTCATCTACAGTAAGTACTTCTGCGTCTTGCACTTGCACATTGGTCGCTGTCGAACCATAAACAGCTTCTTCCACCGTTGGTGCACTTGCTTGGCGATCAATGACAGCATTGGCTTGTGTCAGTTGCGCTTGCAAGTTCACATTCGCTTTTTGCAAACGCGAGATTTCCCACTTATTCTGTAAAACACGGAAGATAAGTAGTGCCAACAAGATGCCGATAACAATACCAAGCATAAGGCATAAAATCAGCAGCAATCCTAGATTCATCGTCGGTGCTTGCGAGAATAATAAATTTACGCCAACTTCGGTATTATTTGCCAACACCAAACCAAGTGCATAAGCAAAGCTCAAAAACAGCAATACAAATAGTAAAAAGCGCATGAGACGTCTACCTCGATTTGGAATGTCGTTAGTGTTTTAAAAATAGCACTCTAAAACCTTCATCAACCCACACATTTATATGCTTATAAACTCACTAGTGATAAATTCTAGAAAAAGTGGCTGGCAAGCACTATTGTTAGCAATTTTACCCAATAAATACTTTATAACACACTTAGCTATTTGCTACTGTATCATTGACTGCTTCACGTAATGCTTTACCTGGTTTAAAGTGCGGTATCGCTTTGGCTGGTACAGGTACGCTTTCTCCTGTTTTAGGATTTCGACCCATACGGGCACGACGATGGTGCAGACAAAAACTGCCAAAACCACGAACTTCTACGCGTCCATCATTGGCTAACGTATCGGTCATCAAGTTTAATATTTCACGTACTGCATCATCGACTACAGTATCAGTCATATTGTCACAGTTCGCACTTAAATTACTAATAAATTCGGACTTGTTAATCGCTTGCTGCATTATTACGCTTGCCTTGTTGATTAATGGATAAGATGACTGTGAATTGGACCATCATTTTCGATAGCTGGTTACTTTTAAGACAAGCTATACATCAAGATCATAAGGATAAGTAGCCATTGACTAAAATAATCTCAGTGTCTTAAATAAGTAATAATTCACATCTCGTTACTCAATGTTGCAAATGATAGCGGATATTACGGTAAATGGAAATAAGAGTTTGCCCGTTTAAGCAAAAACCTCGTTGATTAATAGTGCACTTAAAATTTAAGCAAAAAAAAAGCGACCATAGTCGCTTCTTTTATAATCTTATATCAATAACGTGCAGCTTACTGCATTTGCTCTTTGATCAAATCACCAATTGTTTTTGGCTGTGCATCAGAACTGGCAGTAGTACTAGTCGTGCTAGTGCTGCTTAGCTCTTTAATCGCTTGACGCTCTTCAGCTTCGTCTTTCGCTTTGATAGACAAGTTGATGTTGCGAGTTTTACGATCAACACTGATGATTTTCGCTTCAACGTCATCACCAACGCTCAAATGCTTAGTCGCATCTTCAACACGGTCACGTTGAATTTCAGAGGCACGTAGATACGCTTCAACTTCGTCAGCAAGCTCGATAGTAGCGCCTTTAGCATCTACTTCTTTTACTTTACCATTAACGATAGCACCGCGGTCATTGTTGACTAGGTATTCGTTGAATGGATCAGAGCTTAACTGCTTCACGCCTAGGCTGATACGGTTTGCTTCTGCATCTACTGACAATACCATTGCTTCAACGGTGTCGCCTTTATTGTAGTTACGGATAGCGTCTTCGCCAGTTTCGTTCCAAGAGATATCAGATAGATGAACAAGACCATCAATACCACCGTCTAGACCGATAAAGATACCGAAGTCAGTGATTGATTTGATCGTACCAGTGATTTTATCACCGCGCTCATGTTTCTTATCAAACTCATCCCATGGGTTAGCAAGAGTTTGTTTGATACCTAAGCTGATACGACGACGTTCTTCATCGATATCAAGAATCATTACTTCAACTTCATCGCCCACTTGAACAACTTTTGATGGGTGGATGTTTTTGTTGGTATGATCCATTTCTGACACGTGTACTAGACCTTCAATACCTTCAGAAATCTCAGCGAAACAACCATAATCAGTTAAGTTGGTGACGCGTGCTTTAACCACACTACCTACTGGGTAAGTGCCGCCAACGTTATCCCAAGGATCAGTACCAAGTTGTTTTAGACCTAGGCTAACGCGATTGCGCTCACGGTCAAACTTCAATACTTTAACTTTTAGGTCTTGACCAACTTCAACAACTTCAGATGGATGCTTGATACGGCGCCATGCCATGTCAGTGATGTGCAATAGACCATCGATACCACCTAGATCAACGAATGCGCCGTAATCAGTAAGGTTCTTAACGATACCTTCGATCTCGATGCCTTCTTCAAGCTTGTTCAATAGCTCTTCGCGCTCAGCTGAATTTTCAGCTTCCATAACTGCACGACGGCTAACAACAACGTTGTTACGCTTTTGATCAAGTTTGATAACTTTGAATTCTAGCTCTTTGCCTTCAAGATGCGTGGTGTCACGGATAGGACGAACATCTACCAATGAACCTGGTAGGAACGCACGTACTGAACCGATATCTACAGTGAAACCGCCTTTAACTTTGCTTGAGATGATACCTTTTACGATTTCATCATTGTCAGCGATTTTTTCAAGGAAGTTCCAAGTTTCAACACGTTTGGCTTTTTCACGTGAAAGCAAGGTTTGACCCATGCCGTTATCAACCGCTTCAACCACGACATCAACGCTATCGCCAACTTCAACTTCAAGTTCGCCTTCTTCGCTTAAAAACTCTTCACGAGCGACGATACCTTCAGATTTCAGACCAGTATCAACAGTGATCCAGTCGTTATCAATGGCCACAACAGTACCAGTGATGACCGAGCCACGCTCGATATCCAGACCTGTTTCTTCGATGCTCGCTTCAAATAGTTCAGCAAATGATTCCATTATGTCTACCTTTGTATAGCCGTATCCTGTCCAGCACAGTACGGATCAAATTTATGATTGCATAAAACGAGAATACTGGTTTTATATCCCATACAATCATATATAAAAACGTTTGTTGTTAGTAAGCACATAACTTATTAAACTCACTAGCAACAACTGTCTTATATTGCAATGCCTTATACTTTTAAATCTCTATGATTTAGAAAGAATATTTTTATCATTCTCTAGAGAATATTAGCGTCTACTACTGTGATTTTATACTAAAATCAAGCGTATAGGAAACTTTTTCATACTTAATAACTTGTTTTTATTAACTATTAAAGAAAATACCTTTATCCTGACAATGTCTTTTCACTTGTGCATAAACTGCATCAGCATCTAAGTTAGAGCTATCTAGTAGTAGAGCATCTTCTGCAGGCTTTGATGGTGCAGTCGCTCGATTCTCATCACGATCATCACGAGCTTTAATCGTCGCTAAAATCGCGTCAAAATCTACCGTCTGACCAGCATTTATTAACTGTGTTACGCGGCGCTTGGCACGCGCTTCAGCACTAGCAGTCAAATACACTTTTACATCCGCATCTGGAAACACAACCGTCCCCATATCGCGACCATCAGCGACCAATCCAGAACGAGTTGCCATATCTTGTTGCAACTTTAGTAATGCTTGGCGAACTTTTGGAAATACTGCTATTTGTGATGCATAGCCGCCCACGGTTTCATTACGAACCTGCTCACCAACCGCTTCACCATTCACTAAAATATCAACACGTCCTGATGCATTGTTAGGTACAAAAGCAATCTCTAGGCGCTGCGTTAGTGCTAATACAGCCATCTCGTCAATGGCTTGGCTTCCGTCTGCCGCAACTAATCCCGCTTCAAATGATTTGAGTCCAACGATACGATACAGAGCACCTGAATCTAGCAGTTGATAATTCAATGCTTGGGCCAAACGCCACGTGACCGTACCTTTACCTGCCCCACTTGGTCCATCAATGCAGATAACTGGATAGCGCAACACTGGCGCTTGGTTATCATTACTGCCAGCACCAAAGTTATCACGTATAGCGTTATCAGCTGTAGAAACGGTCATAATACTCACTTAATAGTAGACGATACTGATACGGCTTAGTGCATGCTAGCTGCAGAACAATATTTACTTATTTATCAAACGCTTGACAATTAATTCATCATTTCGTCATCAAATAGGGCGATATTATAGCAAAGAAACCTACCCATCACTAGCAGCAAGACTGATATCTTGTTAATTGCTTATATTGCCTTGCTTTTTTGCCGCTTTTCGTCGTTCACGGAAAAAGGTCTTAAGCATCTGGCTGCTATGCTCACGACATAAGCCATTATGTACTTCGATAGCATGATTATAAAAAGGCTGTATCGGTAAATTTATTTGACTACCAACCATACCCGCTCGTGGCTCGCTTGCTGCATAAACCAATCTATCTACCCGCGCATGAATGAGCGCTCCGATACACATCGTACAAGGCTCTAAGGTAACGTATAACGTTGTCTTTAATGGTAAACGATAGTTTTTTAAGCGCGCACACGCTTCTCTTAATGCGACAATCTCGGCATGAGCGGTCGCATCGTGACGCCCAATTGGTTCATTAAATCCTTGACCAATAATCTGCTGATCGTGTACCAGTATCGCCCCTACTGGCACCTCTCCACGCTCAGCACCTTGCCTAGCAAGTTTAAGAGCTATTTTCATCCAGCTCATATCTTGAAGTGACCAAAATGCGCTGGCTTGCATATCTTCAATAACTAACTGACTATTTGCGGTTGGATATGGCTTCAAGCTTATATTTTGTATATATTTCATTTATTTTGACAACTATTGCGGTAATTGCCAATCGATAGGCGTTTGCCCATACTGTACCAGATAATCATTGGTCTTAGAAAACGGCTTGGAACCAAAGAACCCACCACGATTGGCCGCAAGTGGTGATGGGTGTACAGCGGTCAGAATAAGATGCTTATCAGTATTGATATATTTGCCTTTTTTCTGTGCTTTACTGCCCCACAATATAAATACGGTATGTTCTGTTTGTTCATTAACCACATCAATCACCGCATCGGTAAACTGCTCCCAACCTTTATTTTGATGACTATTTGGCTCACTTTCTCGCACGGTCAGAGAGCTATTTAATAGTAAAACTCCTTGCTGCGCCCAGTAAGTCAGGTCGCCATGTTTTGAGGGTGCGATACCAACGTCACTCGCCATCTCTTTTAACAAATTATTGAGTGAGGGTGGCTTTGGAATGGCTTTGGGCACTGAAAATGATAAGCCCATTGCCTGCCCTGGTCCATGATAAGGATCTTGACCTAGTATCACGACTTTAACTTGTGATAAAGGGGTCAGGTTTAACGCGTTAAATATTAAGGGTGCTGGCGGATAGATACTACTTTCTGATTGATAGGCTTCTTTTAAAAACGCACGCAAGTTGTCCATATTGTTAGAAGTTAACTCGTCTGCTAACGCCGTTTTCCAATCTTCTGGCAAGCGCACATTGTCTAAAATAGCCTGCTTTTGCGCTAGTGTTTTTGGCGTTTGTTCATCGAATAATTCCATAGTATGTCCTGTTACATTTGTTATTAATTAGATAAATATCGGGTAATGATGCATGAACCAATCTCGCACATAAGAGCTAGTGATTTCATACCTTGATGTCGTTATGAATTATAGCAATAAAAAAACGGCTACCACAGTAACATGGTAACCGTTGCTATTACATTAGTAGCAAAAACTTAGCTGGCGAGTGATTCAGAGTCTGGATGTGGCTCATGAGTCTCAACGACCGTCAAGATAATACGACTCTCCGCTGACCCTTTATCTGTAGACTTATAATCCGTCTTACCACTGTACTTATCAAGCTTAACAGAATCACCATCTTCCTCATCATTAGCTTCAGGCTCTAAGGTAAGATGTACTACCCCGCCATTGACCAAATCACCAAACAAAATCATACTTGCCAATGACTTTTTGATCTCATCTTGAATCAGACGCTGCATTGGGCGTGCACCCATTAAGCGATCATAGCCTTTGTTAGCCAAGTAATCGCGTACTTCGTCATCAATCTCTAAGGTGACTTGTTTATCATCAAGCTGGACTTGTAGCTCAACCAAGAATTTATCAACCACAGATACCACCACGGAGGTATCTAATGGGTTAAATTGAATGATGGCATCTAAACGGTTACGGAACTCTGGCGTAAAGACACGTTTGAGCGACTCCGTATTATCACGGCTATGGTCTTGCTGAGTAAAGCCCATTGAAGAGCGGCTAATACTATCAGCACCGACGTTGGTCGTCATAATCACAATGACTTGCTTAAAGATAGCCACACGACCATTGTTATCAGTCAACGTACCATGATCCATGACTTGCAGTAACAAGTTGAAGACATCAGGGTGCGCTTTTTCAATCTCATCAAGCAATAAAACACAATGTGGATGTTGATTGATTTTTTCAGTCAACAAACCACCTTGATCATAACCGACATAGCCAGGAGGCGCACCAATCAAACGCGATGCGGTATGGGCTTCCATATATTCTGACATATCAAAACGAACTAACTCGACACCCAATAAGTTTGCTAGCTGACGCGAGACCTCTGTTTTACCAACCCCGGTAGGACCGGCAAACATGAAGGAACCAATTGGCTTATCTGGTGCTTTGAGACCGGCACGTGATAGCTTAATGGCGTCGGCTAATGTTTCAATGGCCTCATCTTGACCAAACACTAAGTGTTTAAGATCACGATCTAAGTGCTGAAGAATACTCTTATCATCACTTGATACTGACTTGGGGGGAATACGTGCAAGCTTGGCAACAATCGCTTCAATATCCGCCACATCGATTTTCATCGGTGGTTTTTTCTTAGCTTTGGCACTTTTTGACTCACTGAACGATTTGGCACGATCATTGACTTTTGCAGTTTCCGCTTCATCCTGCATTTCGCTATCGCTATACGTATCGCCATCGAGACCCTCAACATCGGCATCAATCTGAGCATCAAAGTCTTGCTCTATATCCGCAATGAAGCTTTCTTCTGCATCAATATCATCAGCATCAGGAATTACGCCTAAACGCTTATAGGCACCTGCTTCGTCAATCACATCAATCGCTTTATCTGGTAAGAAACGCTCGTGAATATGCTTAGCAGATAATTGAACGGCGGTGACCAACGCTTCATCGGTATATTCGACGTTATGAAATTCCTCATAACGAGGCTTCAGACCGCGTAAAATATCAATTGTATCGTCAACACTCGGCTCTTTGACATCAATCTTCTGGAAACGACGTGACAGTGCATGGTCTTTTTCAAACACTTGACGGTATTCGGTAAAGGTAGTTGAGCCGATACAGCGCAGCTCACCATTAGCAAGTGCTGGCTTAATCAAGTTTGATACGTCCATATTGCTACTCATTGACGACCCTGCGCCAATAATCATATGAATCTCATCAATAAATAAGATTGCATTGGGCTTTTTCTTTAGCGCATCAAGCAGTGACTTCATGCGTTTTTCAAAATCACCGCGATATTTAGTACCAGCAATTAATGAGCCAATATCAAGGCTATAAATCACGCAGCCATTCAATGGTTTCGGTGCTTTATCATTAATAATCAACCACGCCAAACCTTCAGCGATAGAGGTCTTACCAACGCCTGGCTCACCAACCAATAACGGGTTATTTTTACGGCGACGACATAATACTTGCGCGGCTCGCTCAATTTCAGGGCCACGTCCAATTAACGGATCGGTCTTACCTTCAGCCGCACGCTGGTTTAGGTTGGTCGCAAACTCAACCAAGGGATCTTTACTGGTTTTTTCTGAGGCACTACGGCGCTCACCCGTCATAGAAGCACGTGGCTCAGATGGCTCGTCTTTATCTTGACCATGCGATAAGTATTGGGTCAACTCAAGACGACTAATACCCTGCTTTTTGAGCAAGTAAACCGCATAAGTATCGTGCTCTGAAAACATAGATACTAAAATGTCTGAGCCTTCAACAAGGCGACCACCACCAATAGACTGCACATGGAAAATAGCACGCTGCAGAATACGATCAAAGCTTTGGGTTGGCTGCGGTGACTGCTCAGTGTCTGCGTCTACCGTTGGCGTATGCTTATTGATATAAGCTTCTAACTCGGTGCGCAGCGTTGAAACATTGGCATTACAGGCAGTTAATGTATTGGCAGCGTGAGTATTCTCTAATAACGCCAATAATAGATGCTCAACAGTGAGGTACTCATGCGATTTTTGGCGCGCAAGTGTCATTGCTAAACGCAAAGAAACTTCAAGATGACGACTTAACATAACGACTTCCTACGGTTATACCTATCTTTATAATTGATAGCTTTATGAATGAGTTAGTAAGTAAATCAGGGCGACAGATGGATTGTTCAAGGGCTAAATCTGTATTATCAAAAGACAGCGCTAAATGATATTGACCATGTATTACTCAAGTAGCAGTGCTATCTACTTATCACCAATTAAGAGTTTTGATCACTCATACTTGCTTTTCTTTATCTCAACACGATACTTAAGAAGAGTCAATCTATTAACACAGACTAAAATGTATCAAGGCGTACTGCGCATCAATATTTATAGTAAAGAAATAGTATGAAAGCTTCAAAAGCTGAGCAAATAAAGGAGAAATGGGTAATAGAATAATAAGTGAGAGAGTGAAGGATACAAATGACTTTTTTAAGCCATCAACTGATTAAATTATAGAAAAATTCAATTTAATAGGATGATTAGAAAATGATAGGAATGCAGCAATCATTTCTATAAAATTTAGACAGCTGTTTGATGTGATGACTTAATATAGATAAGGGTATATTAAAGAAAAATCAAGGTTAGGACATTTTTATAATAAGGAATTTATGAGTGACTGCTTGGATACAGAGTACCTATCAAGCTCACAATGAGCGGTTTTTAGAGCTTGAAAGGGTTTCTAAACGATAAAACCATTGGAAATAATAAGATAGAAACACGAGAAGAAGATAGAACTTTAAATTCATATTTACGCTATTTTCTTATTCGCCTTGATGTGGCTCAATCTGGGTCAATAATGGATAGCCTTCACGATGTGCCAGACTATTTACCTTTTTGGCTTTGGTCTCAGCGATATCTTTAGAATAGATACCAGCAATGCCTTTGCTACTGTTATGAATCGTCAGCATAACTTCGACTGCCGAATCTATACTATGACGAAATTCGGACTGCAAAATATAAACGACGAACTCCATCGGCGTATAATTATCATTATACATAACGACGGCATACATAGGCGGCTTAGCCACTTCTGGCTCTGCTACCAGTACATCTGCTTGTGGCGAGGTCTCGCCATCCGTATCACCATCTTGTGCACGGTGAGCAGGTATGGTTGGAAAGTGCCAATCAGCAACAGTTGGCAACGCTTGCAATAGGGTTTGTTTTATCATAATTGGCATACAAATTAATGGTTATATTTATAACAGAATAAAGGGCGCTAGCAGAGGTTGGCAAACGCAATGCTTATTATAGCGCTCTTAAATATGAATAGATTAAGGCTCAATCGGACTTTCGTCGACTTCAGGCAAATCTAAAAGTGATAGCGGCATATTATCAATTCGGTCGCCAAGCTTCCAATCATAGAGCTGCTCCACTTGTTGCCCGCCAGCTTGTAAGCTAAGTTTGACTTGTAACGGTTTAAAGCCTGATGGCATCATGAAACGACCACGAATACGAACGATACCTTCAATAGTATAAACTGGAGGATCTAGCGGCACCTCTACAAAATCATCGTCATTGAGCAACGTCAACGTTGGCTTTAGGCGTTTGGCTTTGCCATCGCTAGCAAGCATGCCTATATCGAAACCATATTCGAAGGCATTTTCAGGTAATGGCTCAATCTTTGCCGCTATTACCTGTAGAGGCATGCCGCCTTTGTCACGAAGGACATCAGCATATAATTCATTCAGTTGAGAAACTTGTCTATTCTCAACCGTTAATTCTTGCTGGTTTTCACGCAACTCTTTGATGTTTGCCAAGCTAATCGCCAGCTCCTGCTTAGCAGTAGCGGCTTGATTGGCCGCTATTTTATGACTAAGACGTAAATCTTCCAGCGCTTCTGTTGCCTCAGTGCTATTGATCATCGCTTGCTTGGTTTCAGTTTGCATAGAATGAAAGCCACGCTGATATCCTAATTTATGACCGAATATCAATCCAACAATGGCAGTCACCAATATGACAACAACAAAGAGAGCCAACACCAATGTGGATGCCCCTTGTTGGGTACCACCTACCTTAGTTACTGAACTAGCATTGGTTTTAAGAGAATGCGGACTACGCTCTAAATGATACAAATCAGAGTCTTTGCACGATGAAAGTGCGGGCTGTGAGCAAAAGCGTCGTACAAGCTTGACACGCATTTAGACAATATCTCTTAACAGTAATTGCAATATTATAGCGGAATTTATAATCAATACCTAGCACCATAAATGTGAATGATTTGACCACAGCTAAACATCTGCTACGGAACAATAGGTGCAAAGTTTAGACCCATTGTTTCATCGAATCCGAACATGACATTCATATTTTGTACCGCTTGTCCTGCTGCCCCTTTTACCAAATTGTCTTGTACGACAATCACTGTCAATTCCGCCCGTTCATTGTTTTGATGCACAGCAATACGTAAACGGTTGCTGGCGCGGACACTACGGGTATCTGGATAAATACCTTTTGTCATGACATCAATAAACGCTTCTGATTCATAGCATGTTTCAAATATCTGCTGCCAATCAATAGCAGCACCCGCATCCGTCAGCTCAAGATGAATAGAGCTCAGCATGCCACGTATCATCGGCACAAGATGCGGTAAAAAACGAATGCGATGGGTGAACTGGCTGTTTAATAACTGCGCCACGCCTTGCTCAATCTCGGGCAGGTGACGATGTCCTTCAACGCTATAAGCTTTAAAGTTATCAGTAGTTTCAGCATAATTAAGCGCAAGTGAAGCTTGGCGGCCAGCGCCAGAAACACCAGACTTTGCATCGATAACGATGCGTGATTCCACCAATCTCTCTGCTTGCTTATTTTGCATATCGATTATTGGTTTCAAACCCAAAATAGCAGTGGTCGGATAACAACCAGGATTACCGACGACTAAAGCAGTGGCAAGTTTATCCCGATTCACTTCAGGTAAACCATAAACAGCTGTCTTTAGCAGCTCAGGACAAGCATGCGACTGCTGATACCAGTGTTCAAAATCGGATAGTGACTGCAAACGAAAATCAGCAGCCAAATCAATGACTTTCACACCGGCTTGCGTTAGCGCCTCTGCTTGCTTCATCGCTACGCCATGTGGAGTGGCAAAAAAGACCACATCACACTTTTGCAGCGTTGCAAGCGTCTCGTCACCCAAGTCGCTAAAGACAATATCCGATATACCGCGTAAGCTTGGAAATATCTCATCAGCGCGTGTACCAGCTTCGCTACGCGAGGTTAGCAAATCAATAGATACTTCAGGATGCGCAGATAACAAGCGAATCAGCTCAATACCCGTATAACCTGTACCACCAACAATCGCTGCTGAAATCATAAGATATTCCTTTTTATTTTACTTGGTAAATATCAGTGTTTGTTAAACAAATCTTAGATAGAAAGCTCGCTTATATACCTGAACTTTGTCATTTTTAGATTCAAGCAGCTTTAGATTTTATAATCGTGCACCGCATCGATGAATACTTTGGCATTGTCAGGATTGACCCACTGCGTAATACCATGACCTAAGTTTGCTATATAACCGGTTTTTTCGCCGCTCGCATAAGCACTATCAAGCATTGCATTTACTTCAGCACGAATCGTCGCAGGTGAACCATACAATGTTGCTGGATCCAAATTGCCTTGAATGGCTTTACTACTCTGTAGTTTTTTATGCTGTTTGGTCAATTGACGCTGACTTTCAGCCAATACTTGGCGTGCACGATCAATGGGCATCGTCCAATCCAACCCTAAAACATCAGCTTGACTATCTGCTTGCACATCCAACCATAACCCACCACCTTTGGTAAATAATACCACTGGTATCTGCGGATGGCGTACTTTTAATTCAGCGACGATACGCCTATTATAAGCATGAGAAAAATCGATAAACTGACGATGGCCAAGCGCCCCGCCCCAACTATCAAAAATCTGTAGAATTTGAGCACCAGCGACCACCTGTGCATCTAGATAATCAATGACAGAAGTGGCTAATTTATCTAATAATTGATGCAAAAAATCAGGGTTGCTATACAAAAAGCCTTTAGTATAACGATAGTCTTTTGAGCTGCCGCCTTCGATCATGTAGGTGGCCAATGTCCATGGACTACCAGAGAAACCAAATAACGGCACTTGACCATTTAATGCTTTGCGGATGCTCGTCACTGCACGCATGACATAATCAAGAGAATCATTGGGTTCAAGTACTGGCAATCTATCTAAGTCTGCTTGCGTGCGAATAGGATGTTTAAACTTAGGGCCTTCGCCCGCCTCAAAGTATAAACCTAGACCCATAGCGTGAGGTATGGTCAAAATATCACTAAATAAGATAGCAGCATCTAAATCATAACGGCGTAGTGGCTGTAAAGTAACTTCAGTGGCGCGGTCCGTATCTTTGCACAGACTCATAAAGTCGCCCGCTTCTGCACGAGTGGCTTTATATTCTGGTAAATAACGACCAGCTTGTCGCATCATCCAGACTGGCGTGGTGTCTATTGATTCAAAGCGTAATGCCCGTAACAATCTGTCGTTCTTTAAAGGCGCAAATTCTTGCTGGATCGAGTTACTATTGTCTGAAGCACTCATGTACAAATCTCCAAAACAACACCGCATTCATGATCATCAATGAATACGGTGCTGGATAAAATAAGTTGAATAAAAGAATATTAAAACGTTTAGATAGCGACAATCTATGCTAAAAAAACCACAAATAATGAGACATTAGTTAATAACAATTTATTGGTTAATATTCCTCGTGTTAACAATCATAAGAATAATAATCATTAAAAGTATTTGTGCTTTTTAGAGCGTCATTTGCCGTTAATCTTTAATCAATAATATCGTGCTCATATTTGAAATCGGATGAATACCATGAATGGTCTACATGGTCAGCGCTAAATTATCACGGTGTACCATGACCACACGCTCTTCATTATTACCAAGAATTCTATCAAACTGTTCAGTACGCTCGCGAGCGACTCGGCAAGCATCACGAGAGGAGAAGTTCACTTGTCCAACTGCTAAACGCTCGCCCGTATCTTGGTGTACCACCTCAACCACGTCACCTTCATCGAAATCACCGCGTACTTCCACAACACCGACCGGTAGCAAGCTCTTGTGATGCTCAACTACTGCTTTTGCTGCGCCTGCATCGACTATTAGAGTGCCTGACATACGCAAATGTGCGGCAAGCCATTGTTTGCGTGCAATGATTTTGTCTTGATCATTGGTGGTCAACAAAGTACCAACCGCTTCGCCTGATACCACACGAGTGATAACATCATCGATAGCACCGCTCACGATAACGGTTGGACAACCACCCATTGCAGCAAGACGACCAGCACGAATTTTGGTCAGCATACCGCCGCGACCAAGCTTGCCACCATCCCCTGCAATATCAAATAAGTAATCCGCCATCGCACGCTCTTGGCGAATCATTTTTGCATTAGGATTGTCACGTGGATTATCCGTAAACACCCCATCTTGATCGGTTAAAATGATATATAAATCGGCATTGACCATCGCCGCCGCCATCGCGCCCAAAGTATCATTATCACCAAATTTAATTTCATCAATGGTAATGGTATCGTTTTCATTGATGACTGGTAGCACGCGCCACTCTAGTAATTGTGTCAACGCGCCCGTCGTATTGAGATAACGGCTACGATTAGACAAATCATCATGCGTCAGTAGCAGCTGCGAGCTTTGAATACCATGTTGGATTAATGCTGACCACCACGTTTCAATCAAACCCATTTGACCAATAGAAGCACAGGCCTGTAGTGCTGCTAATTTCTTCGGTCGCTCCTCAAGGTTCATTCGTACCACACCTTCAGCAACAGCACCTGACGATACCAATAGCACTTCGACGCCCTGCTTATGCAGCTTGGCAATCTGTTTGGCCCACTCGTATATGGCAGTTCGATCCAGCCCTCGACCGTTATTGGTTAACAACGATGAGCCAATCTTGACAATAACGCGCTGAATATCAAAGTTGCGAGTTTGTTTAATAAACCTTGCTTCTTCGGTCGTGTTTTCTATGTCACCTGCCATATAAACTCCTGTCTCTCATGTGAATTGATTACGGGGATTGATCTAAAAAATTCAAGTATATCAGCTCAAGCCTGTTAGCTTAAGGAACATAAATGACCTCAACACCATCTTCGTCGTCATCGTCAAAATCAGCATCGTCGTCGCTTAAATCTACACCTTCGCGAGCCGCTTTACGAGCCGCACGATAGGCTTCACGCTGCGCCTCAGTGTTTAGACGCACTTCTACTTCTAAGCGCTCAAAACGGGTTCTTTGTGCTTCAGCGAAGATAGGATCTTCTAGTTCACGCTCACGCTCTAGTTCAATCTCATTCATTAAATGATATTTAACTGCATCAGTCCCTTCACCCATTAAGGTTGACGTGCGAAATACATCGCCTGTCCAATCAAGCTCGGCGACAATATGAGTACAAAGCTCATCTAACTCTTCGTCAGGCACCTGATCAATTTTGTTTAATATCAAAATCTGGGGCAAGTTGGATAACTCAGGCGAAAAACGCTCAAGTTCATTCAAGATAACACGAGCGTTGGCTACCGGATCGCTGCCATCAATTGGTTTTACATCAACCACATGTAACAGACGACGAGTACGAGCCACATGTTTTAAGAAACGAATGCCAAGTCCAGCACCTTCTGAAGCACCTTCGATCAAACCTGGAATATCTGCCATCACAAATGAGCGATGACGACCGATATCAACCACACCTAGATTCGGAACGAGGGTGGTAAACGGATAGTCAGCAACTTTTGGTCTAGCAGCAGAGACTTGACGAATAAAGGTAGATTTGCCAGCATTAGGCAAACCAATCAAGCCAACATCAGCCACAACTTTTAGCTCAAATTTAAGAACTTTTAACTCACCTTCAAAACCAGACGTCGATTTACGTGGTGCTTGGTTGGTAGAGCTCTTAAAATGGGTATTGCCCAAACCACCATCACCACCTTTGGCAATCAGTAACGTCTGACCAAGTTCAATCAAGTCACCCAACACTTCGTCAGTTTCGGTATCAACTACCGTGGTACCGATAGGTACTGGTAAAAACAAATCATCAGAGCCCTTGCCTGAACAGTTTCTACTGTGGCCATTCTCTGCTCGCATAGCATCGTGACGACGGGTATAACGATAGTCCACTAGGGTGTTGGTGTTATCCTCTGCAATGACGTAAATATCTCCGCCCTTGCCACCATCTCCACCATCAGGTCCACCACGTGGGACATACTTTTCTCGGCGAAAACTGGCGATTCCGTTACCACCGTCACCTGCTTTTACCGTTACGACGGCTTCATCAATAAATCGCATCTTACGTTCCTTTATTTACACTCTAGTTTATAGACTCAATAGCAGTCATATACTGCTTCTTTTGCCTATAGGTATCTTTTAAAAAATAGGAGACTTACGTCTATGTTGCTATATATCATTGCTTTATTTATGACAATAACACCCGATAACCAATTGGACTATCGGGTGCGGTATATATTAACTTAAAAAATCACATCTATTTGTCCATGCTAAAAGTGACTATTGAAATACTTTCTTATAAAGAGTACCTCAATATTAAAAACTCACTACTGCTGTACAAATGTATTAAGCTGGAATCTGTGTATAACTGATGCCTGCCATTTGTGTGGCTAAACGTAATACTTGCGTACTATAGCCAACTTCATTGTCATACCAGATATAAACAATGGCATGATTGTCGGTCAAAATAGTCGCTTGGGCATCAACGATACCTACATGGGTATCACCAACAAAATCCGTCGATACCGCTTCGGTAGAATCTGTATAAGCAATCTGTGTTTGCCACTGACTGCTATTAGATACTTTACGCATAAACTCGTTTAATGAATCAGCATTTTCTGGTGCTGTTTTAAGATTCAAGTTTAAAATCGCTAAGCTGACGTTTGGCGTTGGTACACGGATGGCATTACCCGTTAGTTTACCACTAAGCTCTGGCAGTGCTTTACCAACCGCTTTAGCAGCACCCGTACTGGTAATAACCATATTTAATACAGCACTACGACCACGGCGATCCGCTTTATGATAATTATCAATCAAGTTTTGATCGTTAGTGAATGAGTGAATCGTTTCAACGTGACCGTTTTCGATACCGTATTCATCGTTCAATACTTTTAACGTTGGGGTGATTGCGTTGGTGGTACAGCTCGCCGCACTGACGATGGTATCTTCACCGACTGTATCGTTATTTACACCATAAACAACGTTTTTAATCTCACCGCCAGCTGGGGCTGTTAATAGGACTTTTTTCACACCAGTCGATTGCAAATGCTTACCAAGACCCGCTTCATCTTTCCAAATGCCCGTATTGTCAATCACTAACGCATCATTAATACCGTAAGTCGTATAATCAATCTCGCTTGGATCTTTAGCGTAGATGACCTGAACAAAGCGACCATTGATAATCAAGCCATTGTTTTCATCATCAACCACCACGCCACCAGCAAAGCTACCATGAATCGAATCACGCTCTAGCAATGATGCGCGCTTGGCCAAATCGCCAGATGCCGCAGGACGTACGACGATGGCTTTTAACTGCATACCTTTAGCACTTGACGCTTGTGATAATAGCAGGCGAGTTAAGATACGACCGATACGACCAAAACCGTATAGCACGACATCAGTCGCAGGATTAACAGTAGTGTCACCAACGTTAACTGCTTGAAGTGCTGCTTGTAAATCACTGTCATTAGCGATTAATTGACCAACATCAACCTGTGCAGACTGAAGCTTATCATTAGCCGCTAGCGCTTTAACCATGGCTAAAGTGTCAGCGATATCAATAGATTTAGCGTCTTGGTTACGCAAGGCTACTTTTTGATGCAATGCCAATATTTGACCAACTGACGTCGTATTTAACGTGTCACCGAACAAGGTTACTTGTACGTCTTGCTCATTATAGAGCTTATTCAATAGCCCCATCAGCTCAATCGCTTGTTGCTCTTGATTATTGTAGTTGCTTAAGTGGTCTTGATGTAATTGGCGTAAGGTATCAGCGTTGCTCACGAGAAACATCCTTATGGTCAGTAATGTGTGATCAGTAAATGATAGAGAATACAGATTAGATAGATTATGTGTGGTCTAAGCAATCACTCTAGTATGGCAACCGCACGATATCGGTGTCAGTTATTGATGTAGAGTATTGAGATCGCCTAGATTTTAGCCTAAAACAGCCTATTTTGCCAGTGATAACCGATCTGCTAGCGCTTATAAAGCATTTTATTGAGTTATGCAGGTTATTATGAAAATAAAGGCAGCCAATTATGCTGCCTTATTGTTTATTATTGCCAGTATCAAATAGTGGATGATGAAGTAACACTACTATTTAACCCAGTATCTAGTAAGTGATGCTCGTTATGGAACGAGACTAACCGTTTGATTGGTCTGCGAGGTTAACTTAAATTCCTTTAAGTCATAGCCTTGCTGTTGAGCGATTTGACGATATTTGGCATAGGTTTCTTGAGTGACGTTTGGCGAACGCGCCAATAACCATAAATATTTTTTATCAGGTGTTCCTACTAAAGCGGTCTTGTAATCAGCATCACGTGCTAGCACCCAATAGTCGGCACGACCAACTGGAAACCAACGAATCCACGATGGTAAAAATGTGACCTTTAACTTACTGCCTGACTCATCAACAGGCTTAGCGATACCCTCAGAAGTAATACCAGAACCGTCTTTCTGGACGCATTTATTAGTGACTATGATACCTGAACCGTCGGTTTTTTCCGTATAATTGGCAGTGACATCACTGGCACAATTGCGCTGAAAATACATGGGCAAACGACCTATCTCATACCATGTTCCTGCATACTTTTTTAGATCAACGCTATCCACTGTGGTCGGTGTACTTGCAGACTTATGAATGATGGCATTTGGCTTAATTGACAACGTCTCTGTGGTGGTTCTATCCGTAGTGGCGTTAGCAGTCATGTCAGCGGTAGCATTAACCGGTGGCGTCGCCGCATACGCTGAAAATGCGGCTAATGGTATGATAATAGCTAGGGCTATACCCGTATGCTTGATAAGTCCATTCATAAATATACGCTCCGGTATTTCTTTGTATGATGAGTAAGTAGAGGTTGATGATGAATCAGCATTTTGCTTTGAATGGTGGTTCTGTCCAGATTCTTTTTCGCTCAACTCTTGTGACCATTTATAATCGTTAGTGCAGTGACCACTATCCTTGGTACAGTAATCACTAACTAAATTACTGCTTTCGCTATGTTTTGAATCGCCGTCTTTGTTATTGTTGCTGTTAATCATAGCAGACTCTTTTGCCTGTACAAGGCTCTTATCGGCGCTTTTATATCCAAAATAGTGATCTTGCGAAGACGTTTTTTTTGCCAAATGGGTAGAATATTGGTCATTTAGATTATCATGGTTGTAGCTAGCATCGTTGCTGGCGTTACCTGTCTGCCGTGTACTATCCTCATTGAGATGATAGTGGCGCGACTGGGTAGTCCGCTTAGATTGAGAACCAGCTTCCTTTGTATCAGACCATGCTGATTGAGGTAACTTATTGGTTTTCATAGAGGTACCATTATTGATAGTGACTGTTAACTATTCTTCTTATATGCCCCATATGTACTCTCATCTTCTGTGCGTCTTCAACTTTTAAAAATATATTGAATGTAAAAGCTGGCGCTGTAAAAACCAAATATTATGAGAGGGCTTAAGAGGTATATTGATAAGCAATTCGCTTATAAGAATATAGAGTAAATACTCTTTGTTTAGGTGATATATATTAATGGCAGCGCGACTATTAAAACAGTGTCGCAATGTAGGAAAAAGCAACGGTTTGTAAGTAACTATGCGTTTATGCAGTAGAATAAATACCGAATAAACACATAGTTACTGATTGGATAAATATATTAAAAATCAATTATTTGCCCTGATAGATGCCAATTAATGGCAATTATGGTTCAGAACTGGTCAGCATTGGTGCCAACACTCCCTCTATTAGTTTTTTACTATTCAAAGAACTGTCGAATACCAGCAACACTGATACCACCATGCTCTAATACTTGATGAATCATCACAGGTGATAAACCACCCAAACCGATAATCGGCATGTCAGCCAATTGTGCCAATGCCGACCATGATTCCCAACCAAGTGGCACAGTATCAGGATGTGTATGGGTAACTAGTACAGGAGACAAAAAGGCGCCAATGACGGGCGGTAATTGCTGTTGTAACCGAGCATGAGCCAGTTTATTGGCAGCATCAATACTGGCGGCATCATGACAACTGACTATTAACGGATAATTTTTAGACAGCACTCTATCTTGTGTATCCTCCGACCATTGCAACAATGCGGTATGAGACAGCTGATTGGCAACGATTGAATTGGCAGTGGTTGTATCTTTCATTGCTAGCGGCGCTTCAGTGGTTAGGGTCTGTCCATTGACATCACAAGGAACAATCGCCTTAATATCTGGACGCATATGCATCAACTGCGCTGCTATAGTTTCTGAGCCAGCTGCCTTTATTCGAATATATACCCAAGCATTGGCTGTTAGCTTGTTTTGATGAAAAGTCAGCCATGCGGCCACTGGATCAGGAGTGGCATCAAAATGCGTCAATGGATAGGTAATTGCTATCGTTGTTGGCACACTGAGCCATTCGAGAATCGTCTGGTTAGCAGCCGGTAAATGGTACTTACCTGCTAATAAATCTGCCTTATTTACCCACGTTAGCGCCTGACCTTCTAGCCCATATTGGCGATGCTTATGCTGCTCATACTGCTGCGCAGTCAGCTCAACCTTATAAATCTGTAAACTGACCTGCTTATCACCATAATCATGATGCAGACGTCCAAGCTTGACCATCGTATTGTCACAAATCTCAATGCCTGTCTCTTCAGCAACTTCCCGAATTAACGCCTGCTCGGCGTTTTCATTGGCTTCTATTTTGCCACCTACAAATTCATAGCGGTTGCCTTGATGCTGGGCGGCGTTTCTAAATCCAAGTAAATATTGGGCTTTATGATGAATGACCGCAACTGCCACGTTTACGATAAGTACTTTTTCGCTGTTATATGAGCCATCAATGTGGTTATCTGCTTCATTTGGCATCGGCGTCTCCTTTATTACTGTTTTTTTAAAGTGCGATTTAATTGGTTTATACTTTCAAAAAACCAAGTCGATTTAAAACCAACCTATTGATTTATAATAATAATTAGCTAATTTTTATTTATTTAAATCTCATTTACAAAAGTTGCTTTAGATAAGTTTACACAATGACTGCATTTTATTTTATCAATTACCTTGCAAAATTCTTCAATGTAAATGATAATTATTATCGTTAAAGATAGTTACTGTATCGCCATTACTATTCAGCCATTTTTTATCAAAAGGAATTTACTATGAGCATGGTTATCTCTCGTTACTTGAATTGCCGTGAAAACCGTTTACCAACTTTACAATCACAACACTTATTTGCACTCACTAAAGAAGTGCGTATCGAGCATGAGGGTGAAGAGTATCGATTACGTTTAACACGTAATAATCGCTTAATCCTGACTAAATAGATTAATATCATTGATCATCAATATTAGGTCGTGTCCTCGTTTTAAAAATGGTGATAAAAATGAGATAAATTGCAGTCAAACAAGGAAAATAGCTGACTAATATCGAGATATTAGTCAGCTATTTGACGCCGTTTGGCAAGATTTAGCCATTTTAAACCCATTTAGATGACTATCGATTGAATTAAGGACACGCCCTAGCCTACCTATAAAAAAACGCCTTCATTCAAAGGCGTTTTTTATTGGATAAAACGATGCGATTTAGAACTGCCAACTGTAAACCACATCCACCGCGTTTTCTGCCGCTGAGGTTGCCTCTACATAAATACGTCGAGTTAACTGATAACGAATAGATAAGCTATTTTGAGCATTAAACACCCCTACTCCGTAGCGTATATACAAGTCAGGCGTCACATAACCGGTGACGTTGACGTTGGTGTCTTCACTACTGCCTGAGGCATCAACGGTCAAGCTCTGAAAACCAAAAATCTGACCAATCTGATTGGTTAGATTGCGCGTGCCACTCAGTCCAAAGCTTAAGCCCGCGGCGGCTAGGTTATTCGTCACTTGCGATTTAAAGCCTTGCTCACTGATTTGGGTGGCGCCCTTGTTATTAATTCGACCTGTCACCAAAGCATTCATTGCCTGCTGCTGGGTCAAACCTGCATTATTAAAGACAATAATATTGGGGCTTTCTGTATTGCCTTTGACACGCACACCTACCGTTTTGCCACTGATCGTTTTAACCGCCTCAATACTGAGGTTAGGTTTCATCACATCACCGTTAAAGCGCACTTGTCCGTAGTTAAGCTCTAGATTCTGACCAAAAGCATTGATATTGGTACGACGTGATACTTGCACCACCCCTTTTGCACGCATAACACCCGTGCCATTTTGAGTGATATTAATCGCACCAGCTAAAGGAATAACGGCACCAAAACCACGGAAGTTGATATCATCACCCAAGTCGACACCGATATCCGCATTGATTGACCAAGGTTTCGATATTGCCAATACCTCGTCAATATTGCCAATGAGACGACGATCAAGAACTACTGCATCTTCAGTTCGAGTAATGATATCTTCGCTGGCTTCTGGCGGACGAATGGTCGCTGACGGTACGCTGACCGCCCCTTTAATATCGACAAAACGATCGCCTGGACGCACGATGATATCGATATCAGGATTGATTTCTGCCACTAACAATGGTGGCTGAGTAATCACCAAACGCTCGCCGCTGACGCTAAGCTTGGCCTGGAGTTTTTGTTGCCAATTAACGGTACCAGTCAAAACCCCTTTACCCGTACCACTGCTAAAGGTTCCATCAATAGTCGCTTGCGTGCCACGAATTTTGGCGTCAGTATTTACATTGGTTAAATTAATGGGCAAATCAAGCATCGCAATACGGCCATTAGCAAGTTTCACATCGCCATAGAATTGCGGCTTATCTAATGTACCGCCCAATCCTCCTGCCATCGTGACATTGCCCTCTAGCACTCGCATACCTGGGAAGAAAGGCTTGAATATCGCAAGGTTAAGCTCATTCAATACCAAAGCGCCCGAAATTGGCTTAGGTGTCTTATAAGGATCAACGACCACTTCAGCATAGCCACGCGCACCGCCACCAGTGTTAATATCGGTACGTAGTTTGATGCCCTCAGGGACGGACAATGCAATTAGTGAGACCCGCTTATAAGGCAGAGTGACGGGTAAACTATCACCATCTTGAATCAAACCGATTTTGCCGTTGTCTGAATACAGTGTGGTATTAATCGTCGGTGGACGACCACGTTGCCAGCCAACAATCGCCTTACCATTAATTTTGCCATGCCAGTCGATATCTTTGGGTAAAAAGACCGATAGTAATGACGTATCTAGATTTTGTAAGGCGATATTTACCTCACCTTTATCAGGTGATGCGATTAAGTTTTCACGTAAGCACACCTTGCCCGTTTGATCGGTGGCTTGCCAGCAGTGCGCTGCCAACTGTACTTTTAAATCGTTATTATTGCCATTTTGATTGTTGGGTAAATTAACCATTAACTGCGCTGGCTGTAACTGATTTAAGGTCGCATATTTAGATTGAACACGGCCCTTACCGATGACGCCAGACCAGCTCAGTTTATCCCGATTGAAGCCGCCTTTAAGCCTTGCGCCAATCGTGAGCTGCTCATTGGCAACGTCAAGATTGACCACATGCGCTTGCTCAGTACCATTAAAAGTCGCTTTAACGCTTTTAAAACTCTGTCCAGCTGCATCTAAACCTTCAGCGGTGATAATAAGCTGACTTGGGCTGTTTGCTAAATTGACCAGCTTACCGCGCACGCGACCTTGGCGCAAAATAAAGCCCGGCAGTGCAATCCGCTCGCCAACCAAATCGATATAAATAGTTGGCAGCGCTTGTCCTGCTGGCTGTGATAAGGTCGCACCGCCAGTAACTTTGCCAGCCAATTTATCTGACAACTGATCCAGACTGGTGATATTAATTTTGGTTTGTAATTGCTTAGCATTGCCATTAGCAGTGACGTAATTATCACCCCAACGTAGCACTAAATTATCCGCGTTTAAGCTGTCTATCAAGGCATTTACTTGCTTATATTGCGCCTGTGCATCTTGCGTTTGTAGGCGCTTGAAATAGCTTGCCAAATCTTTTGGCAGACGCATCTTCGCCGCTAAGCTACCCTTGGCACTAAGCGGTTGACCCTTTAACATGCCTCTTAAATCAATTTTTTTGATATTAATGATTTGCTGCGAGTCACTCCAGCGCCCATCCGTATCGATAGTGCCGGTGATAAGGCTTGGGGTATCTTTGAGGAAATAACCAATATTAAAACGATCCATCACTGCGTCAATATCCCACGCAATGCCTTGACGTACATCAACCGTCCCTTTGGCATCAATACTGCCTGCCGCGCCCACATGACGGAAACGCTTGATACGAATCAGCTGATCATCACCACTGGCATCAATGGTCAGCTTGCCCGCTGGCAATTGCTCAGCATCTAGTACCCCATCGAAATTCACCGCAAAACGTTGCAGTTTGCCTGCGGTATTTTTACTATTCTTAGGCGCAGTTTGCCACTCGCCGCTGGTCTTCAAGTCACCAGTAATAATCGCTGGATTATTGGGTAAGAAATAACCCAAATTAAACTTATCGAAGCGACCATCTATCGTCCAGCCGATATTTTTACGCAAATCGATGACGCCCTTGGCATTCACTTCGCCCGCTTCACCATTGTAATTAAGCTTACGAATACTGATAAACTTTGGCGTGCCAGCCGCATCAATAGATAGGCGTCCTTTTGGTACATCTGCAGTATCGACTTGCCCATTGAAGCGCGCATCGAACATAGACAGCTCGCCACCAACGATATCGATTTTGGCATCACCAGCACCCGTTATGCCAATAGCACGGCCATCTTGAGTCGCATCAAGTTGCGCCTGCAAGTCGGTATTGTTTAAGGTAATAACATGACGCTGACCACTAACGCCACCTTTAGTAATAGCCAATAAACGACCGCGAGCACTGACACTACCGGTTAGACGCTCAAGCGGCAAATCACTGCGATACTGTTTGGGTAATAATCCATTGGTACGTGCATCTATCTGCCATGTGAGCGGACGCTTTTTATTTGCCAATTGAATCTGCCCAGTACCTGATAAGTCGCCCACGACTCCTTTATAATTCAGGCGATTGATGTCGATGACATCCCCAGCTTTGCGCACGCGCACGTCATAGTTGCCTTTAGGAGCGGCATTCAATTCATTAATGACTGCATTGGCATCTACTGATAACCGTGAGCCACGAATGATGACATCCGCCTGTCCACGCGGACTATCAATATTACCGATATTAGGCACATCACGGCGGATTAGGTTTTGCCATTTGGCATCGATATACCAAGGCGCTACCTGTGTCGACTTCGCTGACGTTTTGCCTTGGACGATATTGGCATTCACATGCTCGCCATCACGTTGACGCAAATCTGCATCAAGCTCTATGTTACCAGCGCTGTTTTTCTGCTGATAATGTAATGACAGTCGACCATTCAGCTTTTGCGGTGCATATGCTTTGAAATCAGCATAGTCATCAGGAATAACACGGCGAATATCAAAATTGCTCCCTGTCGCTCGCACTTTTGCATCAAAGCTGTCTTGCCAATCTAAAATACCTTGCAGAATTAAATTTCCAGCTGGCACCTGAGCATCTAAGCGATCAATACGTAACTGACTGTTTGCAATGACGGCGCGACCTTGATAGTGACCAGACGGAATGTCTTTAGCCGTCAGCTCAGTATTGATACGCAGACGTATTTCAGAGATAACCCCTGTCGCGGTAGCAGTACCACTTTTTAAACGAATTTTTTGGCTTTCAGCATAAGGGATCAAAATATCATCCCATTGCAATTTTGCCTGGAACGGCGAATCCTGATCTAATCCTTGTACAACAAAATCACCGCTCACATCGCTGTCATTGTAGCGACTACGAACCTTACCAACCGTACGTTTTAGCGTCCCTGTTGCCGTGATATTCAATGGGTCAACATAGGCTTTTTCTAGCGCACTGACTTCTGCTATCGCGCTTAAATCTAGCGGATAGTCGCCTTGTAAATCAATTTCACCTTGTAAGGCACTGATTTTGACGATATCAGCATATTGTAAATCGCCGCGACCAACCGTTACTATGCTACCGACCCATGTTAAATCACGGGCAACAATACCCTGCACAACGATGGGCTCTTTGGTCACTTGTTTATAAGTAATATTTTTTATTTTAGCGTGATCAAAGCGTAAGTTCACTGGTAGCTGTAACGTTTTATAATCGAACGGCTCACCCGTTGGTGGCTTGTTATTGATAATCTCAATGGTTTGTATGTCTGCATCACGCAGATGCACTTCTTTGGCAAATATGGCACGCCAGCCTATCTTGACGTAAGCTTTATCAACCAATACTTCAAGGTCTTCAGTCGCCTTGATATCGATATCAGTGACCCAGATACCATCACGTAAATTACCGCGACCATATTTAAAATCAATGCCCGTCTCAGCACTGACTTTCTCTAATATAAACTTCGTACCCGACTCTGTGCCCATTGCGTAAAAAAACACAGCAAACATGATGGCCAGCACAATTAAAATAAGCACCAGTAATTTGAGCAAAAATGACAGCGGATACCAACGTCTGACGGCACGAGCATCGCGCTGTGCTGGATCTTCATCTGGGGCATTATTAGGCGGGGTATTTTTTGTCAGCATGACACTCAACTACGTTAAAGAATGGTCACCGGCAATCGGCACGATAAATAAGGAATACAACGGATATTGCTAATAGCGCGTGTTGAACCTGTCTCTATGTCACTAACGGAGACGACTTAATAATGTTCAATACGCGCTAAATGATGTCACTACTGGATTGCATGGCTATAAAGGCGAGCCAATAAAGAAATGCAGTCTAACGGGTATGCTTTCTTCTGTCACCCCAGCCGCCACATCAACTCTTACCACACCGACTGGCGATGCCCAGCGGATACCAACACCGACGCCGACCTTTGTCTCAGTCTCGAAGTTTTTATCGTAAGCATTACCCACGTCAGTGAAGAATGCCCCGCGGAATCCTGGTTTAAATTCATAGTTATACTCTGCACTACCAACCGCGAGCACTTGCCCACCAGTCAAATAGCCCTTGTCGAGCGGTGACAAGCTCTCATAGTCATAGCCACGAATACTTTGATCTCCACCCGCAAAGAAGCGTAATTTATAAGGCACATCATAAAAATCATCTGCCCAGATGTAGCCCGTATTCAGACTGCCCAGCACTTGATGCTTTTGCTCATCGCCAAAACTATAAATGCCGCTGACACCCGCGCGAATGATTGCCAAGTTAGTGTCGCTAAGGGCTTTATCAGCCCCTGCTTCAAGCGAGTAATACTGACGCATACCGCGAGTCGGATTGGTCACACTGTCTACATCGGTTTTGTTCATACCATAACCGAATAGCAGCGCTTGCTGCTTAGGCTTAGAAGAAGTAAAGCGGATAGGTAGGTCGTCCAACTCTGTCTCATCGACCCCAGTCTCTAGCTCATCTAAACGGTAATTCACAGAGTAGCTGCGATTCCAGCCACTATCACGGCGAATATTACGCGCCAATGCTGCTTTTAGCGTCGTAGTAGATAAGTCGAAGTTGCCTTCACCTTGGTCGATGACCTCTTCTTCATAGGTAAGACGCGCATCTAATTTATCGTTAAGTGGATGTTTCCAAGGTCGACTGGCATAAACAGCGACGTTTTTAGTAATTCTGGAAACCTCGGTCTCCGCACCAGCTTGGTAGCCTTTACGATTGAGCAAATTATAGTCTATTTTTGCCGTCGCTCGCACGCCCGTATCTGTGCCGTAACCAAGACCTACTTGGGCATCGCGCGGCTTACTTGAAGAGACAAAAACATACAACGGTACTTTTTTACTTTCTGCCACTTGTTGCGGTGTTTTTCGACCAGCCAGCGTTGGTGGTACAAAGTTTTCATCAGTGATTAAGCTTTCTTCATCAGGGAATATTTTTTGCGCAATATTACTGATGCCGTCGCTTATTTTACCCAAAATATTGTCCGCTTCTTGGTCTTTTTCATCCAATACACGGTCATTTGGTAAGCGGCTCAAGCGCTCTGCTTTTTGTTTGATAGCTTGTAGCTTATCAAGTGTTGCTGCATCAGCTTCAAAATCGATCGCCGCAATGTCGGCGGGATTGACTGTTTCACCGCTATTGGCAGTCGTATTGCCCTCACTCTCTGCGTTATTTTCATCACCATCATCAGCGTTATTGTCTTTATTAACACGGCTACTATTAGAAGCAGCTGAACTTTCAGCACCATTATTGCCCGCAATGTCTAAGGCGCCATCACTATTAATATCGTCGTCGAGTGTGCCGCTATTATTGGTAGGTGTGTTATCAAAAGCCAAAGTACTGGCTTCACTGCGTTCATCTGGCGGCAATATCGACTCAACGTTAACCGTATTAAAATAACGAGTCGCTGATAAGTCATTGCTAAACTCGGTCACCGCTGGTCGATAAAAAGGATCACCGGGCTTAAAGTCAAACAACTGTTGTAATAGTGACAATTCAACAGGTAGCTTGTCAGGATCTTGGGTTAAGGTATTGGTTTCTTCATCGTATGTAAAAAACACAACGTCATCAAACTCATAACGATCACCAGTGTTGTAGACCAGCGACACATCTGCTGTATTATCTGGCAAGATAATATCAACGGATTTGTTGAGCCAATATTGATCAAAATAGCCATAAGTATTACTCAGCGACTCAAGGGCCGCCTTGCTATCTTTATAAACACGGTGATTGAAGATATCATCCACTTGTGGCGGCAAGTCTTTTTCAAGTGCTATATATTCTGGTTGTTCACTGCCTTCACCGCGAATCTCAACAATACGGCTGTCCACACGTACCGGCTCGCCCAGCTCTTCGATAATGACATCGATCGTGTCAGCATTGCGCTGACGTAGGCGTAACGTAATATCATAGTAACCCACTGCTTGGGCTGCCTCTAATGCTGTTTGGCGTAGGCGTGGCAAGGCGGCCGTAAAGTCGGTAACTGACTGAACCGTCGTATCATCAAGGGCAGCCTTGATGTTTTTCATGGGCTGAACGTCATTATCCGCTTTGGTGAGCTTTGGCTTACCATCGACAGCACCTTCAGCGGTCGCCTGCCGTAGATAAATTGTAGTATCTACATGTGGTAATGCCATCACACCTGCATTGAATAAACGATTATAAAGGCGTTTCACGATATTGCCTTTATTACGTGCCATTGGCTTGGGCTTACTGGCTTGTTCGATACTCTGGTTTATTCCCTGAGAGTCTGCTTGATAGTCTGGCAAGTAGTCATCAGGATTGATGATATCTGACGTTGTACCATCTTCATTGGTCTCATCACTGGCATTGGCGACAATCTCATTATCGAAAGTACCAGTTCCATCCACGCGCCCACTACTGACAGAGTCGCTAACATCGATCGGACGCGACATAACTTCAGCCGTCTGTGCGCGTTCAGCGGCGCTCTCATTCCTACCAAGCGTCTCAAGGTTGTTAGGAGTTGGCAGATTGGTTGCATCCAAATCCACATCTAAACCAATAGGCGGAGTTGCATCATCTAATGTAGCAATTGGCGCATCAAAATCGCGATCGTTATTGCTGATATCATTATTATTGTTATTGTTATTAACGTTGGTACTATTATTGATGTCATCAATATCTTGGGTATTCTGCATGTCCATCGCAGCTAGCTCACGATCAATCTCCTCGGGCGTCATCATCTGATAACCCTGCTGCTGTATCGCTGCGGCTTGTTGCAACAAGTCATCATTGGCGTTATTGGAAAGATCGAGCTGAGCATCATTTGCGCCAGCCATATTATCCATGGCATTTGCCTGAGCATTAGCCGTACTCTGAGGCTGAGCAGCTGGTTTTTTAGCGCTTTTATCTTGAGCATCAGACTTCTTAATGCCTAGGCTTTGTTCGCTGTACTCATCTAATACTGACTGATCGATAATGCCCTGCTCTACTGCCTTTTTTAGGCGCAATGCATCCAAAGCGATATCGAGCTGAGTATCATCATCTGACAGTGTGGTCGATTGAGTGCTGGTTGGTTGAATGTTTGACTGATCGACAGCTATTTGATTGCTCGTAGGTTGTTTAGGAGAACTGACATTATTTGTGGTATCAGCCAATGCAGCAGGTGCCATACCGAAACCCACTAGGCTGGTCGCTAGCGCAGTGAAAAGTGCTGAGCGCGTAAAATGAATGCGCGGCGAATTGCCATGAGTTGTCACAGCTGCTGCACGACGTGTTTTTTGAAGACGGTCACTCTGAAAATCTTGAATTTTAATATCCTCTCGAACATTATCCGTATCACACTGCATCATCGATACATTGCGCGCGAGCGTTGAAGGCTGGTGTTTCATGTGTATTTCCTATCACCTCACGCGGCACAATATTATGAACGATAACAATCGCCTAGTCTTACCGGTGAATAAACTTATAGCAGTTGGCTGAATTATGGTTTACTGTCTTGCTTTGGATAATGACCGTTTATAACGCAAACCTTGGAGTCAGATTAGCACCATGTTTTTATCAAAAAATAAACATGCGTGAGTGGTAGCAAGCCTTTGCCATCACTCAAACCTCGCGACGCAACCATGCAAAATTTACAAATCATAACTTAGATAATTATGAAATCATAGCGTCGAGCGCATGTATTTTTACCAAAGCCTTGCTATTATACGGCTTAATATTGATAAAACCTATGCTATATTTTGATAAGTTTTTGATACTGTTAATAATTATATCGATAATTACTTTCACTTTAAAAGCGGTATTCAGCGCTTTTTTTTGATCTAGCAACCGCGACCCGTCTGTAGGAATTTTCATGGCCAATCAGTTTCAATTATTTAAGCACCGCCGTTTTAGTGCCATGTTTTTTACCCAGTTTTTGGGCGCGTTTAATGACAATATTTTTAAGCAAGCGCTCATACTGGTTTTGACTTACACCGCTGCGAGTCAGTTGGGCATGGAAGTCAGTATTTTAAATAACTTGGCCGCGATGTTGTTTATTTTGCCCTACTTTTTGTTTTCTGCACTGGCAGGACAAATCGCGGATAAATTTGAAAAATCAAAACTCACACGATTGATTAAATTGCTTGAATTCGTGATTATGGTGATTGCGGCAGTAGGGTTCGTGTTTGAATGGTATGCATTGTTATTTGTTGCGTTGTTTCTCATGGGCACCCAATCTACTTTTTTCGGGCCTATTAAATACGCCTACTTACCACAAGCGATGAAAGAAGATGAATTGGTTGGTGCTAATGGTTTGTTTCAAATGGGGACATCGTTAGCGATCTTACTCGGTATGATTATCGCGGGCGTTTTAACCCAGATAGCACAGCCGCTCTATTGGATAAGTGTGACCGTATTGGTCATCGCCGTATTGGGTTATTTTGTCGCACGATTGATACCCCACATGCCAGCGATGCAGCCAAACCTAAAAATCAACTGGAACATTGTGACCACTAGTGTGGCGACGGTGCGCTACTTATATTCATTGCCTTTTTTGTTCTTTGTCATCCTTGGTAATAGCTGGTTTTGGTTTTATGGCGCGACGTTTTTGACCCAAACGCCAGAATTTAGCAAGGTCATCTTACATGGTGATGAATCAGTGGTTATTTTCCTATTAACCTTGTTTTCTGTTGGTGTGTCGATTGGCTCATTATTATGCAAATCACTAACCAAAAACCAAGTCAGCTTACGTCTTTTGCCCTTTGGTATCGCCGGCTTAAGTATTTTTGCAATTGATTTGTATTTTTCACTGTCAAGTCTCAACATCAATGTGAATAATGCGACTCTGTTTGGCATCAGTGAGTTATTTGCGGTGAGTGGCAGCTGGCGCGTGTTTGCTGATTTATTCTTTTTGGGCTTTAGCGGCGGTTTATACATCGTACCGTTATATGCCTCTATGCAGGCCTATGCACCCAAGAGCCACCGCGCGCGCGTCGTTGGTGCCAACAATATCTTTAACGCGATATTTATGGTCACCTCAGCGATTTTCTCTATCGTGATCTTGAACGCTTTGGGATTCAATTTACCTCAGCTATTTTTAGTGACAGGACTCATAAACATTGCCTTCGGTGCCTTTTTATACAATAAACTCAATAAGCATATTAAAAATGCAGTCATCCAAACGCACGATGAAGTGGCTCCATAAGTAAGATTGACATGCTGCTATAGCAATCGGTGTGTTATCAAACCGATAATATTGATGCTGATAATTTGGATTGTTTGCTATAGTAATACTTATGCGTTAATCACTATCATTATTTTAGAAAAACAGATAATGTTTTTAGCAGAACAGATAAGTTTAATTTTTTGATCGTATTTAAGCCATCAGGAGTGAATCATGGCCCTGCGTCCCTTATCCAAAGTCGACCAATTGTTACTTGGGGTCGATAAGGCATTACGAGCTGTCGTACCACATTCAAACCCTAGCACTCGTCCACTACCAGTCAGCAGTGACGAGATTCCTGAGCTCACTATCACCGAGGCGCGACATGTCGCCGGATTGATGCGTATCAATCATACTGGTGAAGTATGCGCGCAAGGTCTGTATCATGGTCAAGCATTTGCCGCCAAAGACAACGGCGTCAAGCAAGCCATGCAGCAATCAGCCGAAGAAGAGGTCGATCATTTGGTCTGGTGCGAGACGCGATTAGACGAGCTTGGCAGTCATGCCAGTGTCTTTACGCCATTATGGTATGGCATGTCTTTCGGTCTTGGCGCAGTCGCGGGTGCCATCTCTAATGAATTTAGCTTGGGATTCGTCGCAGAGACAGAAGCTCAAGTCAGCGAACATTTACAAGACCATATCACCCAATTACCAGAGCACGATAAACGCTCAAAAGAGATACTGGCACAAATGGATATTGAAGAGTTGCATCATCGTGAGCTGGCATTAGCAAGTGGCGGCGCAGCGTTATCACCGCCTGTACGTCATACTATGCGCTGGATGGCCAATCGCATGAAAGCCACGGCATATCACTTGTAATTGCCATCTGTGATAGCAGGTTTTGAGCGATAGATTGTGATGGTAAGTTCGTTGTGATGGTAAGTGCAGTGCGCTTTATTATTGATATTGCTCTCATTTACCCTGCTGTCGCTGGCATAACGTACACGCTATCGCGTTACTATTAACAATCCTACTACTGATAGCGCTCAGTTGAATTTGTTAGGGTATTAAAAATTTGTATGATTTTGCCGCAAAGACATGAGCTAATAACCATTCAATTGCTAAATAACAACTAAATAAATTAAGGTAACGATTTTTATGAAAGCCATCAACCAATCGACTCTCTCTGCCCGTGCGTCTAGCAAGTCGCCTAAACTGGCAACTCTAACAGCACTGGCAACAGCTTGTGCCATGCTATTCTCAGCGCCTGTCAATGCGGCAGAAACTAATGCGGCAAAGACCGATACTACTGCCACATCGGTGCCTAGTGCCATGGATTCTAGCAAACGTGTGATTCGCCTTGCTCGACCGACTGCGGCGAGTACAGCACAAGAGGGTACTTTACCGACTGCGGCGGTGACAGCCAATACTCAACCAACTGACCTTCAAAGCAGTAGCGTTCCACAAAGCGCTCCTTTGCCAAATAATGCTCAGCCGTATCGTGCGCCAATGAGTACATTGCAGCCACAAGATGTTGTACCAGCACCAAAAATACCTGAGTTCACTGGCACCACTCGAGTTTATGAGCCTGGTCCATTGACCGCTACTGGTGTCGACCTGCGTAGTGGTCAGCTTGCCAATATACCAACGCCGCAAGTGCAATTGTCAGACGTAAGCTTTGTACCGACTGTGTTGATTCCTCAGCAAAACGGTAATAACAACGATCAGCTAGACGTGAGCTTGCTGGATGACTTCATCGAAGACGTCTCACCAAATGCCCGTCATTACCCACCAAACTTCCCTAACCGCTCACAGCGCCATTATACGCGTGAAAAAATCAAAGTATTGGCTGAATGGATACAGCCTTATGCTGAATCACCAAATGCCTCTTATGATGTATTGATTCGTGCCGCTAAACTCAATGGCATGGGACGTAACTTAGATTTGGGATCAGACTATACGATACGTGGTGGAAAATATGTTGACCGTGCCATTAAACTGCAACCTGATAGCGGCGAAGCCAACTTCTTATATGGCATGATGTTGTCAGAAGGCGGCGGCTTTAAAGAAGGTCAAAAATACCTAGACCGCGCAGTGTCTCTTGGCTATACCGAAGCAGAGCAAAGCTTGGCACAGTCAGACTTGTTAAGTGATCGCCGCGATAATGCATTAGAGCGCTTACGTCGTCTTGAACAGAAAAATCCTAACAATGACATCATTCGTCAGCAAATCAAACTTATTGAAGAGGGTAAATTCTACATTTGGGATATACCTGCGCCTGACATCAATGTTAAGCCTAGTGCTTAACATCGATTGGGTATTTAAATGTCATTAAGTAAGTTCACCAAATACCATGATTGCTCCATAAGCTAGATTGACTCGACTAAGCCTCTGACTTTATATAGAAATTACTTCAATATAGAGTCAGGGGCTTTTTCATGTCTAGCAAAACTCCATTGAATCCAACTTGCTGTCTACCTTATTTAAATGCGTGTTCAATTCAATTATCGAAGTTTAAACCGTATTTTTGAAATTTAAATAAAATAGTTTAATGCGAAAAGTTACGCTACACTTCTTCTTATAAATTACTGACTCAACCATGCTTTTACGACTAACTGGACTCACCTATGACTTTCGCTAACCCTATCAAAAATATGGTGACGCATGCTAAGAAAACCCCATTTTCGATCACATCAGTCGCCTTGATAGCCGCGGTAGCATTATTACCTGCGTGCAGTACGGTATCAGTGAATAAGCAAGCGTCAGCGAAGACGATTACTGCGCAGCGCGGTAATATCGTCACCACCAAGAAACTAAGCAGTGACACGGTATCAGCGCTCTTATCGGCAGGGCTTAATGAGCAAGCCTGTATGCAGCAGTTTGATTTATGCCTCACTCAGCTTACTGACAGTATTTTGAATGAATACTACCGTCCTGCTTTGGCAGTTTTTGCAGAGTTACACTACGCAAAAGCGCGACAGCTTTCTGCCTCTCAAGACTGCCGCAATGCGCTGGCTCGCCCGCCACTTGATCCTTATTATGCCAACGCACCTTTAGAGGATACAGAAGCTAAAGTCCAGCAAGAAAACACCAATCGCTGTCTAACAGGTTATCAGGAGCGATTATTCGATGCTATCAAATCCAGTTATACCTATTTATTTTATGACAGTTTGACGCATGATTTTGAGGGCGCAGATCAAGACAAAAGCCCCTCTCAGGCACAGAACCGTATTCCAAATGATACCGATATTCAAACCCAAGACATCTATAATGCCGCCAGTAATGATGTGATAACCCAGCTTTATAGATCAACTAACGGCTCAAATAAATTGATGGGCGGCACCAAAGTAGATTATTTGCCCACATCCCCTAACAATCTTAATGACAGTAACCAAGCCGCGATTGCCAATTACTCACCGCTCAAGGGCAAACCGACTGATCAAGTCAACGTCATGAAAATACAAATTGATGATTATGATCTTGGTGTTTATTTGCCTAATGAAAATAACTATTTGCAAAATGCACATAAGCAGACCTCTGCACTAGCAGACCTGGTTTCCACTTACGAATTACGCCTCTCTGGGCTTAACTCAATTAGCAAACGTCCAGGCTTAGGTATCAGCTTGGTGGCCTCACTGGATGACCGTTATACCACCACGATTCGCCAATTATTAGTGTCATCATTGTCAGGTCGATTGACCAATGAGAAAGATGGAGACACAGATGAGAGTAAGCCAAGTTCGCGTATCTACCCTACTGGACATTTGCTATTAACAGGATTGATTGAACCAAGCGGCGATAGCGTACTGGATGTACTAAGCAGTCGCAAGCTCGATATTCATTTATACAACCCATACCAAAGCGAAAGCGTTAATATCCTTAATAGTGACTATCCACTGGCGGCTAACTTTTCTGCAGGTTATGGCTTGTGGCTGTCAGAGAACCAGCTAGATGGCGTCGGTTATCTCAATTTAATCACTCGCCAGCCAGAGGCCAGACTGCCCAAATTATTCATGCTTGAGCCTTATGATCCCAATAAGCGCGTCCTGATTATGCTGCATGGTTTGGCTTCTAGCCCTGCCACTTGGGTCAATTTAACCAACGATATTCTCAACGACGATAAGTTGCGTGATAACTATCAAGTGTGGCAGATATTCTATCCAACCAATTTGCCCATTTTAGAAAACCGTTATCAAATACAACAGTTAATCAACAGCACCTACGAGCAAACTGATCCTAAAGGACAAAATCGCGCCAGCAAAAACAGCGTGATTATCAGTCATAGTATGGGTGCCATTATCGCTCGCATGATGCTATCTGATGAGAACTTGGTCGATGACCTAGATAGACTAGACGATCAAAATGTGCTGTCTGATAGTGAAAAACGTAAGATTCGTGACGCACTTAAAGCATCATTTGGCGAAGATCAGCTAAAAGAACGCTTTGAGCTAAAAGCCTTACCACAAGTAGATACGGCTGTTTTTTTATCAGCGCCTTTTCGCGGAACTGACTATGCAGATCGCTGGTTCACTCGGGCACTGCGCCGTATCGTCTATTTGCCAGTCGGTTTGGTAAAAACTGTCACGGACAACTTGGCAACTATTGCCACGCAAGGTGATTTGGCACAAAATCCTTTGGGTGCGTTATATTTACAAAATGGCGCAAGTCAGCTGAGCGACAAATCCTCTTTTATACAGCTGACGAAAGACATCACCATCAATGATCGTGTTACCTATCATTCTATCATTGCCAATAATGATGCCGATATTACTAAAGGACTGGCGCAAATGCAGCCAGCCGGTGCAAAGGTTGATTTGTCACAAGCAGTAGAAGAAGACACCAAAGATGAGACAGGCGGTACCAGTAGCCCTTCTGATAACTCAAAGCTATCTGCCCAACCACTGGTTGCAGCCGTCACTGTCAATGAAGATATCAGCCAAGCGCTAACTGAACGTTTATCAGATGGCATTGTTCCTTATACCAGCGCTCATCTTGATGGCGCAGCCTCTGAGACGATTATCAGCGGTGGTCATAGCATTCAAACTAACCCGCAAACTATTTTGACATTACGCCAGATTCTACATAAACAATTGCAGGAATAATGATTGCTTGTGTCATATAGCACTGCACTGGTCTTTGCACTTTAAAATTAAGAGTAAAGCAGATGGCTTTGCAACTTTGTACTCTGTTGGATATTTGTGCCTATACTAGGGCGTGTCTTCATTTCAAAAATGGTGATAAACATGAGATAAATTGCCGTCAAACAAGGAAAATAGCGCAGATAATATCGGGATATTAACCAGCTATTTGACGATGTTTGGCAAGATTTAGCCATTTTTAGCCCATTTAGAGGACTATCGAGTGAATTGAAGACACGCCCTAGTACACAAATAAAACATTACTGTTATTAAGGTGAACTTGATAACATCTTGTTTTCCCAAGCGATTAGTCTGATATATCTGGGTTTATCTCAGCAGTTTTTAATGACTCTCAGGTATGCGACCAATCTGTTGCGCAGCTTGCGTGTGTATCTAGGGAAGCGCATAATATATTGACAGCACCTGACAGTAATGTATTAATTTATAGGGATATAAATTACTTAATTCAGCTAAACAGTCGTTAGCTTAGCCGCACTCTATCCCTAAGATTGCTCGCTAATCAACACTGAGCCATTGCCCGTACTATTTTTTACCTTAATCTATAGACGATTGCGGGCAGTTACTTGAGCGTTTTATGGAAGCCAGCGCTATTCAGCTAACAGATAAGGGTAACCGTTTATGTTCGCTACGTTTATGATTGACCAGCTCGATGCGCTGATGCTCGCGCGTATCCAATTCGCTTTTGTTATCTCGTTTCATATTGTTTTTCCCGCGTTTTCTATCGGACTTGCCAGCTGGTTAACGGTACTTGAATTCCGTTGGCTCAAAACAGGCGAGCCTATCTATGCTGAAGTCTACAAGCATTGGGTCAAAATATTCGCCGTGGTATTCGGTATGGGCGTGGTATCTGGTGTAGTAATGTCCTACCAGTTCGGTACTAACTGGGCGGTCTTTTCTGACAAAGCCGGTAACGTCTTGGGCCCACTACTCGCCTACGAAGTATTGACCGCGTTTTTCTTAGAAGCATCCTTTTTAGGTATTATGCTATTTGGTTGGGGGCGCGTGAGCAAGCGTATGCATTTCGCTTCCACTGCCATTGTCGCCATTGGTACACTGATTTCAGGCTTTTGGATTTTAGCCGCCAACAGCTTTATGCAGACGCCGCAAGGCTTTATGATGGGCGCAGATGGACTTTTATATCCTACCAACTGGCTTGAGATCATTTTTAGCCCTTCATTCCCTTACCGCTATGCTCATATGATGACAGCGGCATTCTTGACGACTGCCTTTGTCATTGGCGGGGTTGGTGCTTATTATATTCAGTCCAAAAAACACACCGAACACCGTCAGCATGGTCGTGTCATGCTAGGTATGGCCATGATTATGGCGATATTTGTCGCACCCGCTCAAGTATTGATTGGCGATGAGCATGGTCTAAACACTTTAGAGCATCAGCCAGCCAAAGTCGCAGCGATGGAAGGTATTTGGGAGGATGAGCGCGGCGCAGCGTTACGCTTATTCGCTATTCCCGACCAAGAAAACCAAACCAATAAATATGAAATAAGCATTCCCTATGTCTCAGGTTTGATTCTTACCCATTCGTTAGATGGCGAAGTAAAAGGTCTAAAAAACTGGGCACCTGAAGACCAACCACCGGTCATGATTGTATTCTGGGCATTTCGCATCATGGTTGGTATTGGCATGTTAATGGTGCTGGTCGGCTTATTTAGTCTCTATAAATACTTTAAAAAGCAGCAGTATAATCCCGAAAGTGTCTGGTTCCACCGTGCTTGGATGATGATGACGCCACTTGGCTTTATCGCATTATTGGCGGGCTGGTTTGTGACCGAGACAGGACGTCAACCATGGACTGTATATGGTGTGATACGCACCGCAGAAAGTATGTCACCGCTCGCAGCACAGCAAGTGGCAACCACGTTGATTGGTTTTATTGTCCTCTATATATTTGTCTTCGGTGCAGGCAGTTTTTATATTCTACGCTTGATCGCTCAAGGGCCAAAACCGTATGAAGATCCTGCCGATGATAACTTCTATGAGCACTCAGTGACCGAAAGCCAAGGTCGTGCGCTCAGTGGCGATAGCAATCCTGCTAAGAGCACTGAAGAAGATATAGATACTCCTGCAAACGACGTCGATGATGGAGGGTTACGCTAATGTTTAACTACGGTGATGTATTAGACTTACCTTTAATTTGGGGCGGACTGATCGCTCTATCCGTCTTTATCTATGTATTGCTTGATGGCTTTGATTTGGGCTGCGGCATCTTGTTTCCCTTTGCTGGCTCAGATAAAAACCGTAGCCGCATTATGAACTCTATTGCCCCGTTTTGGGATGGTAACGAGACTTGGCTAGTATTAGGCGGTGGCGGCTTGTTCGCTGCTTTCCCAGTGGCTTATGGCATCATTATGACAGGGCTTTATCTGCCTGTTACTTTTATGCTATTCGGTCTAATAATGCGCGGTGTAGCATTTGAATTTCGCTTCAAAGCATCGTCACGTCGTCACGTATGGGACACTTTCTTTTTTGTTGGTTCAGTCGTTGCTACATTCTCTCAAGGTATTATGCTTGGGGCGCTTGTACAAGGTCTTGAGGCAAGCAACCGCCTATATACTGGTGGGCCGTTTGATTGGTTAACACCTTTCTCGATCGTCTGCGGCTTTGCCATGATTATTGGTTATGCCTTGCTTGGCTCTACATGGCTCATTATCAAAACTGAGCATACCTTACAAGTCTGGGCACGCAAAGTGTCTGGCTGGATGCTGTCTGCTTTGGTAGTGGCAATGATCGTCGTCACAGCGTTTATGTATTTTTCAGACATTAATGCCCTCGAAGGCTGGTTTGGTTTCCCAGGTCTATTATATCTAGCGCCTATGCCAATTATAGTTTTACTATTATTTTTCTTGATGCGTAAAGATTTAAGTGGCGAGCGCGAATATCGTCCTTTCTTGTTGACTGTGGCACTGTTTTTGATGGGCTATATCGGGGTTTGTTTCGCCATGTTCCCATACATCGTACCGTATCAGATGACGATTTATGAGGCAGCCGCAGCTGACACCTCGCTATCCTTTATGTTAGTTGGTGCCGTCATAATGCTACCGATTATCCTGAGTTATACCGCTTTTGCCTATTACACCTTTAAGGGTAAAACTGGACATGAGCATATGTACTAAGGGTAAACAAAGGATATAAAAATGTGGCTACTGCAAATATTAGCAGTGGCTACACTTTTTAAAGCGCATTAACACGTAGTAGGAGGCGAGCATGAAGAAGCTCAGTAAGAAACAGTCACAATGGGCATGGTTCATTGGGCTATATATAGCAGGGTTTGCAGTTATTTTTACGATTGCTCAATTAATCAAGTTGGCTATGGGTATCTAGCAGTCATTTGCAGCCCACTTAGCCATGGCTATATCACATAAAAAAGCAGCGCCGATTCATCGACGCTGCTTTTTTATACGACTACTTATGTAAGATTAGTAATAATTAGGCATCTTAATCTAAGTGCCTTATTATAAACACCATAGTCTAAACGCCATAATCTAAGCGCCTTGATGGTGATCAACACCGTTACTTTTGATAAATTCGTTTACCTGCGCCAAGCGTTCAGGCGTGCCCACATCTATCCAATTATCAGAAATGATTTCAGCCGTGATTTGGAACTTTATCATCGCTTGCTTGAGCAATGGTGCCAACGCCGCTGGCTGACCTGATACCAACCCATCGACCAATCGTGGTGACATCACACTAATGCCAGCAAAGGTGTATTTGTCTGCATCACCAATCGGCTGCTCGCTGGCTAAACCATTATTGATGGCAAAATCACCGCCGTTATTATGCTCTGGATTGTCAATCAATAACAGATGTGCGCGCTGATCAGCGCCAAGCTTATAATCTCGCAACTGCGCAAAATCATAGGTCGTCCATACATCTGAGTTCACTAAGATAAATGGCTCATCGCGCAGCTTGCCAGTTTGTAACGCTCGAAAAATACCACCTGCGGTCTCTAGAGGCTCATCATTCTCTACTGACCAATGTAATTTAACACCGTATTGACTGCCATCACCCAGTGTATCCATCAGCTTATCAGCCAGCCATGACGCATTAATGGTGATATCAGTGATACCAGCCGCTTGTAGCGCTTTAATGTGCCAGACGATAAGCGGTTGCCCACCCACCTCTACCAGAGGTTTGGGCGTATCCAGTGTTAACGGACGCAGACGCGTGCCCTTACCAGCAGCCAAAATCATTGCTTGGGTAATCATTGCTCGGTCAATCTCAGACATGTGCGCTCCTTTTTTTATTTTATGGGATTATACATTCAGATTAAAATTTGCTAATGTTTTAACGTAACTTATCAAATGAGCATTACTTATCAGATGAGCATTCGCGTCAAATAAAGCTCGCAAGTGGTTCGTTCTAAATATATTGCTGTACAAACTTACTCTGATAAGCTGGCAGTATATTATCCCTGAGACTCTCATTAAACGGCGCTACTGCTCGTTGCATATGCGGTCTACCGTGCGCCTCTAACCATTCTAACTCGAACATTAAATCACGCATCACCTTAGGTATATCCGCCAAATAGCGGTCTTTGCCATCTCGCTCAGACAAGCGAATAAAAATCCCCAACACTTTTAAATGTCGCTGCACGCCCATGACATTCATATCGTTTTCGAGCTGCTTTATGCTATCTACCGTAGTCAAGCCTGCCTGCTTTTGCAACTGCCAAAAATCATTAAGCCATGCAGAGACTTGGCTCTCTGGCCATTCTACATAAGCATCTCGCAGCAATGACACTAAATCATAAGTATAAGAGCCGATGACGGCGTCTTGAAAGTCAATCACGCCTAAACGCGAGCTATCCGCTTGGTCTTGCATCAAATTGCGACTGTGATAATCACGATGGACGATGACTTGTGGTTGCTGCAAAATCTCTTTTATTAAGGCTTCTTTTAAAGTCTTCCATAATGCTTTATCAAGCTCGACACCGATATAAGGTATAAACCAATCGCTGAATAAATCCATCTCACGATCTAATAGCTCGGTATCATAATCTGGCAATTGATGTTGCGACTTGGCTGTTTCAACTGGCACGGTCTGTAGCGCGACCAACGTCTGCATTGCCAACTGATAATGCTCATCTATCTGCGCAGGCGTCGCATCAACTAGCAGATGGGCGAACTCTATCGCACCAAAATCCTGTAACACCAAAAATCCTTTCGTCACGTCTTGTGCGATGAGCGTCGGCACATTGATCGCCGGTGCCATCAGCTTAGTCACATTGATAAACTGGCGCATGGCGTCTTGTTCGTCCGCTGAATCCATAACAATATAATGTGCGACTGTCGTGCCATTACTGTCTGACAGCTGGATTCTATGGTATTGGCGAGCACTTGCGTCACCGGGTAGACTATCGAGTTGGAACGTTTGACCAGCAAATACTTGCTGCAACCAGCTCTCTAATTGTTGTAGACGGCTATTGAGTTTGGTATCGATCATATTAGGCTCTAAAAGTATTTTATCAGTCATAATGGGCATCGCAGGTTAAATATAAGTCATAAACAATTAAAGTAGTGATAAGTCAGGCAAAACCTTGTTAAAATAGCAACGTCTTGAGCCAAAAAAACTGCGATAGCAGGCGTATTGGAATATCATTCGACATCTAGCGCTGAGCATAACCTCAGCAACCATTCAAAAAACAGCTTGGCTATATTATAAATTTTGGTAAATAGTGTAGCTGATTTGGTTTTTTTTGACTATGATTAGTCGTCATTATATGTAAAACAGCCAAATTCTTAAGATAGCATTATCAATCAGTGATTTTTTAGTCGTTTATTAACCGCCATACATGATTAATAATATGGTTACTAAATTCAGTATCGCAATTCAATAGGCTCTGCAATCATAGGTGTGCCCTTGTTATATTCTCCGCTTTACCAAAGCATCCGTTTGATCTTATTTGGTGCCTTAGGCTTGTCCAGCCTAACCGTTAGTGCTGCGCCCAGCAATGCTGACACACAGCAAACTGAGTCGCTAATCACTGACAGTAGCACCCACTATATCTCTGATGTTACACCTGATGCCAATCGCAGTAGCGTCCAAAAAGACAGCGACTATAATGATATCCGCTATCAAAATAGCAATAATCAAAAGACTGACTTTCAGCGTAATGCGTCTCAAAAGGCTGCTACTGATAACAATGCGTCAGACAGTAGTTTTGACAATACTTTTAATGAAAGCACCTTTAGTGAAAACACCTTCAACGACAGCATCTCTAATGAGAATGCTATTAATGAAAGTCCCTTAGACAACCGCCCTCTAGAAATTACCGCCATTAATGAGAGTGATGATCAAGGTTTTGTACCAGCAGCAGATACGATTTCGACCACTCAAAACAATAGCACTGCTCAGCTTACTGAAACCACTGCACCTAAAGCCGCACAGAAGACTGGTAAAGTTGATGTGAGTGATGAAAGTATTCAAGATAGTCTGCTGCGTTTAGCAGAGTTTTATGAGCTGACACCTGATACAGATGCCTCAACGTTAAACAATAGTGATAATGCTAACCAAGATATCATTCAAAACGAGCTAACACCTACCCCGCAAACCATTCCAAAAGTGGGTAAAAACTTACAGTTATTACCGAATGCCGTAGATAGCGCCCAACGCTGCGAAGGTCAATGGGTTTATCCAAAGAGCAACCCCAACTATCAACGCGCGGTCAATGAGGCGGGAGCAACCAATGGACAGCCTGCGCCAAACTTAAATGGTCTCCCGAATAATCAAGCGCCGCTGTTTTCAGAATCAGATTATGGTTATTACGACAATGTCGACTATGCAGAGCTGTCGGGCAATGTCATCATCAATCAGGGTACCCAGCAGATAGAAGCAGAAAAAGTCTTGTTAGATTTGAGCAATGGCGTAGCCGCCGCTCAAGGTAAAGTCATGTTTACTGACCAAGCGACAGGTCAGCAAGTATCACGCAACAACGCACTAGATAGCAATGCGCCAAACCGCTCATCGAATAATTCCCAAGCCAATTTCACTGAAAAAGCATCAAAAGGCGGGCTTATTGGGGTCGCCGATAGCTTAAATTATAATACTGAAACTGGACAGTCGACAGCCAATGATGTGGCTTTTGCTAGTGTAGAACTGCAAGCTCATGGTTATGCCAAGCGCTTGAACCGACCGAATGACAGTCAATATGAGCTAGATGATGTCATGTTTAGTACCTGTCCACCAACCAATCGTAAATGGCAGTTTGATGCCAAAAGCATTGATTTGGATACCGATACAGGTCGCGGCGAAGCCTATAATACTACTTTCCGTATCGCTGATGTGCCTGTGTTCTATTTGCCTTACTTCAACTTTCCGATTGATAATCGTCGCACCAGTGGTTTTTTATTGCCGAATGCCAGTATCAGTAGTGAAAGCGGTCTTGAGGTTGATATACCCTACTATTTCAATTTGGCACCCAATTATGATGCCACGCTCAATACCCATATTTATACCGATCGCAATCCTATGGTGTCAGGCGAGTTTCGCTATCTGACCGAAAGTTATGGCGAAGGTATTTTTAATGGTTCATATTTGCCTAATGACAAAGAGTACAATGACGAAGACCGCTCTAGCTTCTTTTATGATCATTATTGGTCATCTAAGAGCATTCCACGCTTAAGCAGTGATGCAAAATACAGCTATGTGTCAGATTCAGACTACCTCAATGATTTTGACACGCTGGGTCTATCAGACAGCACCATAAACTTACCACGCCGTGCACGTGTCAATTATTATAATGACTATGTTGATGGTGAATTGAAGGTAGAAACCTTTCAAACTCTAGACGCTTTTACCAGTAATGGCAAACCCTTAGAAGACAAAGATAAACCTTATTCAAGATTGCCGCAGCTCAAGCTCGATTATCGACTGCCTTGGGCGAAGAGCTTCGATATCACTGGTGTACATGATTCCGCTTATTTCAAAAAATCCATCGACGATGGCTCTGAGAATGAAAAAAGTGGCGGGCGAATTTATAATAAACTCAGCGCCGTTTATCCAATGGAAAAATCTTGGGGTTATATCAAGCCCAAACTGAGCTTACAACATCTCTATACCTCTTATGATGAGGATAGCTTAGCCGACAACCAATTGAGTGATAAAGACGGTAGCCAGTCGGTATTTGTACCGCAAGCCAGTATAGATGCAGGTCTGAATTTCTATCAAGCAGGCTCGCCTTTTGGCGCATTCGACGATACCATGGGTGGCTATCGCTTGCTTAGTCCGCGATTGAAATACACCTACTCGCCATATGAAGACCAAAACGATATTCCGAACTTTAATACGCGTATTGCCTCTATTAATTATGAACAACTGTTCTCTGACAGTTGGTTCTTAGGGCATGATCGCTTGCAAGATTTGCATTCGCTTACTCCTGGTATTAATTATCGTTACATCGACGCAACGGGTGTGACACGTTTTGATGGTAGCATTGCAGAGCAGTTTTATATCGATAATGGACGTGTTACGCTTGATGATCAGCAACCTGTCTTCACCTCTTCATCTTCAGGGATGGTTTGGGATACCAGCACGCAGCCTTACAACAATTTTTGGGTTGATGTTAGTGGCGCACTGACCAATGATTATGATTTAAATTATATTACGACTGAGCTGCGTTATCAGCCGTCTGACAACAGCTTGTTTAATGTTGGATTTGTCAAACGTCAACGTGATGAAAACACCGATCAGCTGCCGCTCTCTGCTTTTACCGCATCGGCTGTCTTTCCAATCAATAACAGCTGGCGAATCTTGGCTCAAGGTCAATACGATTACAATCGTGATAAAGTCCTTGATTCGTTGGTCGGCGTTGATTACGAAGATTGCTGCTTTGGTTTTGCAGTTTATGGTCGTCGTTACTATAATGACTTAAATGTCAAAGACAAACCAACGCAAGCCATTATGGCAGAGATTAGATTGAATGGTTTGGGTAGTGGTAGCAGCCGCCTGACTCGCTTACTCTCTGATAAAATCTTGGGCTTTGAACCTGTCCAGACTGCTTGGAAAGATTAAGACCGTGCTTGTATAAATATTTTTGCTATGTATTTCATAACCCTGTTTGTAACCCTATTATGGTCAACCCTGTCTAATATTTGACTGTTAAAAGTATTAAACAGCGTTGACCAACTACCATCCGATGCGATGACATTGATGAGGAGCATCATGAGATTTTTTTCTTTACGTCAAACCAGCCGTGCTGTATTGCTATCTATGAGTGCCAGCCTTGCGCTTACATTGAGCGCCCAAGCTGCCACCGTTAAACCTGCAAAATCACAAGCGCCTCAAGCAAATGCCGTGACCGCGCAGAATAACGTCAATCGTTTGACGCCAGCCAATAGCACCGACGGTATTATTGCTTTAGTCAATGAAAATGCTATCTTAAAGAGTGATTTGATCGATGCTATCACCCAAGCACAAGCACGTGCAAAAGCGGCTGGTGAACCAATAGCAAACTCAGCACAGCTACAGTCTGAGGTGTTAAATGCGCTTATATTGCGTGAGTTACAACTGTCCATGGTCAAGCGCGTCGGTTTAAACCCTGATGAAGCGGCTATCAATCAGCGCCTCAGTCAAATCGCTCAAGCAGAAGGGCTGACGAGCATCTTAGCTTTGCAACAGCGTTTGGACGCAGCAAAACCTGGTAGCTATGCGGCGCTACGTGCGCAATTAATCGAAGACGCAGCCATTCAAGCCTTGCAACAGCGCCAAATCGGTAACCGCGTGCGCATCAGCGAACAGGATATTGATGCATTTTTGGCCTCGCCTGAAGCCAAGCGCTTAAACCAGAGTGAGTATCAAACGATTCATGTACGAGTACCTTACATTGATGACTACAGCCGACTCTCAGAAGCCCAGCGCAATGAGGCGTTAAAGGTAGCAGAAGCTCTGCGTACTCGCCTGCTTGCACCAAACGTTGATGTCGCTGAAGCAGTCGCTGCTAGCCAAGGCAACTATCCTATTCCGCTACAAGGTGGTGATATGGGCTTTCATAAAGCCGCTTCTCTACCTACAGAGCTATCAAGTGAGATTACCAAACTTGAGGTTGGCGCGGTCAGCGCACCACTAATAACTCCTGAAGGCATCGATATCATCAAACTTGCTGACAAAAAAGCCAGCGACACTATGCTGATACCGCAGTGGCGTACTCGTCACATATTGGTAAAAGTTGATGAGCTACAGACAGACGCGCTTGCTGAGCAAAAGATTAATGATTTGTATGAACAGTTACGCAGCGGCGCTGATTTTGCTGGTTTAGCATCGACCTATTCAGATGATCCCGGTTCAGCTGGCCGCGGTGGCGATCTCGATTGGGTGAGCGAAGAAGACATGATTGGTCCATTCGAAGCCATGATGAAAAACACAGCGGTTGGTGACTACTCTGCTCCTTTCAAAACCCAGTTTGGCTGGCATATATTGAAAATAGAAGGCAAACGCCAACAAGATGTTAGCGATCAATATCGTCGCAATATGGCACGTCAAGCGCTTTATCAGCGCTTAGCACCGCAAGCCAAAGAAGACTGGCTACAAGAGCTACGCGCAGGTGCTTACATCCAAGTACTTGGCTAACTGATACAGGCATCGATAAGTCAAATCTAATAATGCTTTGTCAAAAAGGGTATATGCTAATGCATGTACCCTTTTTTTATTGACGTTCATTTATGTGCTAAAAATAATCAGAAGGTAATCTCAAAGACATTGCAGCATGTCTAAACACAAGAATATCGAATAAAATAAATGTAAGCATTACGCACACAAAGAAAAGCCCCGAACCTAGGGCGATTGGTTCGGGGCTATGGCGCTTCATATTGTTGTTATTATTTCTTCCATGCTGACTCATCCTAAGTCATAAACAGTATCCTATAAGACAGCGGGCTGACCTGTGCTTTTATTGATACTGTCTCAACACTGCATCCGTGCGTATCCTTGTGTTGATGCAGGTATTGTAGGGTAATCAGTTTAATGCGACTAGAGGCTAAAGACCTTATTTAACGTAAGCATATGCTTACAGCCTTTTTTAACATTGCATCATACGATGGCTATAGTATTAGCAGGCTATCAACCCTAACTTCTCTGCTCTTCTGCATGTTCCTTTGAGACTTTTTCACCTTCTTTTTTACCTTCTATTATTTTATGATCGGTCTCTTTGATATCTTCCGCTTCTGCAGTAGGGGCATTTTGCGCTTGATTGCTCTCCTCTTCTGGTTCGTATTGTAAAGTCGTCATAACAGGAAAGTGATCCGAACCTATCGACGGCATACGCCGAATATCCACTACCGTAAAGCAAGCACTATGGAAAATATGATCCAGCGCCCAACGTAAAAATGGATAGCTGACATGAAACGTATTGATAAAATGTCGACCAATACGCGGATCCAACAATCCTGAGATACGTTGAAAGCGTCGAGTCGTTTTTGACCATGCCACATCGTTGAGGTCGCCTGCCAATATCGCCGTTTGCTTGTTTTCTTTGATGTGTTTGCCAACCATCAATAGCTCAGCATCGCGGGTAGTAGACTTATCCGCTTCCGTCGGGCTTGGCGGCATAGGATGCAAGCAATACAACCAAATCACGCGACCACTTTGCAGGCGCAGTTGGGCATGAATAGAAGGTATGTCATCAATCATCAAGTACTTAACTTCAGGATCAATCAACTCAAGCTTAGAATAAAGATGCATCCCATACAGATTATCTAGTGGCACTTTTACGGTGTAAGGATAATCAGCTTCGATTTGATGCAGCGCTTTTTCCCATTTATCATCGCTTTCTAGCGTAATTAAAATATCAGGCTGTCTTTGCTTCACCAAATCCACCAGTTTTTGGGTGTCATCATTGGGCGTTAATACATTTGATACCACTATTTTTAGTTGATGCACCTGCCCTTCTGGCTTGTCTTTTGCCTTTTGAACTTCTTTTTTCCATAGCTTGGTATAAGGCAATACCATCCTAAGCTGAAAGGCTAATGTAATGCTTAAGACGATAAATAACAGCCACTGTCCCAGCTGCCACTCTGACCAAAAAATCAGCATACCAATCCAAGCGACGACACCCAACACCATGATCTGAATACGCGGAAATTCAACACCGCGCACCCACCAATTATCCAGTGGTATCCAGCCCCAAATCGTCACAAATGCGATGAACCCTGCTAGCCACTGTATGCTGTAATATAATAGTGAGAGATCCATAGTATGTATTAGCCGTCTATTGAATGATGAATATCGCCATTGTTTTAACTGAACTGACGTTAGCTGTTTACTTTAGCATTTCAGAAGGTTATCGCCTACTGATGAGCATGGATTATTCGTTAACCGCTATAAAACATTACACTTTTAATTCGCCCACCATAACGAGTACTACGGACAAACTTATTTTTAGGGCTATCTACCTACTTGTGGCGAGTGAGGCATCGGCACTATCGCCACAAGTAGGTTAATAACTTAAAGTTATACTGAACATCATTAATAGTGTATGAAAAACCACTAAAAACGGCCAAAACGCCTTGCTTTTTATGGTTATTCACGGCATTGTTATCGGCTGGCAATGCAACAATTTATGGTGAAAAGGATTGAGTTTCATGAGTAATTTAACAGTAGGCTTGGTAGGCTGGCGCGGCATGGTCGGTTCAGTATTAATACAACGTATGACTGAGGAAAAAGACTTTGACGGTATTACACCCGTGTTTTTCTCAACCAGCAACGCAGGTGGTGATGCCCCAAGCCTTGATGGTATTCATACCGGCCAATTAAAAGATGCTCATGATATTGACGCGCTAGCTGCTTGTAATGTCATCATTACCTGCCAAGGCGGCGACTATACTTCGCAAGTCCATCAACCGCTACGTGATAGTGGCTGGAATGGCTACTGGATTGATGCGGCAAGCACCTTGCGAATGGAAGATGACAGCATCATCATTCTCGATCCAGTCAATCGCGCCGTTATTGACAGCGCCCTAGCCAATGGCAAAAAAGACTTTATCGGTGGTAACTGTACCGTGTCATTGATGCTCATGGCGATTGGTGAGCTGTTTAATAAAGGCTGGGTAGAATGGGTCAGCGCCATGACTTATCAGGCTGCTAGTGGTTCTGGTGCTAACAACATGCGCGAATTAATCGCTGGCATGGGCGTGCTACACGATGCGGTCAAAGACGAATTGGCTGATCCTGCAAGCGCCATCCTTGAGATTGATAAAAAAATCGCTCAGACTCAGCGCTCAGATGACTTTCCTAAACAGTACTTTGGTGTGCCACTAGCAGGTAGCTTGATTCCTTATATCGATGTTCAGTTAGAAAACAAGCAATCCAAGGAAGAATGGAAAGGTGGCGTCGAAACCAATAAAATCCTTGGTAACGCAGAAGCTGATAAGATTGCTATCGACGGTATGTGTGTGCGCGTTGGCGCGATGCGCTGTCATGCGCAAGGCCTTACCATCAAGCTCAAAAAAGACATTCCGCTAGAAGAAATCGAAGCAGCACTTAAAAACAGCGGCAATGAATGGTTGGACTTGGTCGAAGACGACAAAGAAGCGACCATGAATCGTTTAACGCCTGTGGCAGTGACTGGTACATTGACAGTTGCACTAGGTCGCTTGCGTAAGCTCAATATGGGCCCTGAGTATCTAGGCGCATTTACCGTTGGTGATCAACTGTTATGGGGCGCAGCCGAGCCGCTACGTCGTATGCTGAATATCATCCGTGAGCAAAAAGACTAAGTTTATTTTCTTAAAAAGTCAGTACAAAAAAGACAGCAAATGCTGTCTTTTTTTATGGGCATACCACTTCCAAAAATTTGAATAGCACGGCAAGCAAATGCAAGTCCTACTTATAACAAGCTCAGCAAATTTGACAACGCTCATCTTATACTTTGAGGCTAGTATTACTTTGGCTTGTAAGCAATCATCACTTCATTACGGCGCAAAAAAGGCAGCGTCCAAGGCGGATTATAACGTGCCAGTTCAGGCTCGCCCGTTATAGTCAAATTTTGGGTTTGCATCCAAGATTGTAGCTCTTCCGTTTTAGTCGCTAATTTTTTACTGCCTGCCAACCCTGAGAACTTAATCACACCGTACGTCTGTGCTGGCACCTCGGTAATCGTGATGTTTGGATTATTGGGCTTTGGTAGTGTTTGCATCGTGTATTTACTAGGCATAGTAAATTGTATACGCCACTTACCATCATCTTGCTGCATGCTTACTGGTGCTGTCATCGCAATTTTTTGTGATTCACCATCACTCTTTTTGTTATTAGGCTGCATTGTAACGGGCGCAGTCATGCTAATTTTACTACTGCCGCCAGTTGCCGCTGTATTATTGCCAAATATATAGTCGGCTAACACTTTAAACCCTTCGCGACTCGCTGAGTCTTGGTCACCACTTACCAACGTTTGCGCTACTAGCTGCTTATCGTAACGACGCAGCTCAAAGTCATCCATTTGCGACAACACTGTATAATTCGGCTCTTCGGTAGCCATAGCTGCTCCTGAGGTTAATAATGAACCACCTAATAATAAGTAGGTTGCCTTTTTCATAGGATATCTCCAGCAGTTAAAACATCGCTTAGCAATGGTTACTGTCTCGCCATTATGATTTCTACTTTACCAACTACTCATAAGTACTGTCTGTGTCTTTTGGTTATGACAAAATACTATTAACCAAAAGACCCATTTGTCAGATATATCAATACCTCATAAACATCCATGTCCAAAAAACCGCTAACAATGCTATAATTATCGCCATTTTCATAGCGTAAATAGCGATAATCATATGCAATTTGTCTTACATAAAACGGCCAGCGGTGACACGCGTGCGCGCCGTGGTACGGTTCATCTCAATCATGGCGACGTGCAAACGCCAGCGTTTATGCCTGTTGGTACTTATGGTACTGTCAAGGGCATGCTGCCACGTGATATTGAAGCCATTGGTGCTGATATCATTTTAGGCAATACATTTCATTTATGGTTACGCCCAGGTACCGAGGTGATCGATAAGTTTGGCGGTTTGCATAAGTTCATGCATTGGGATAAGCCTATCTTGACCGATTCAGGTGGCTTTCAAGTATTCAGTCTGGGTGCCATGCGTAAAATCACCGAAGAAGGGGTCGACTTTAAATCTCCTATCGATGGTGCGAAAGTTTTTCTGTCGCCAGAAAAATCGATGCAGATTCAGTACAGCTTGAACTCAGACATCGTCATGCAATTTGATGAGTGTACGCCCTATCCTGCGACTCATGACGAAGCTAAAAAATCATTAGAGTTATCGCTACGTTGGGGACAGCGCTGTGTTGATGAGCACAACAGACTGGGCAGCACCAACGCATTATTTGGCATTATTCAAGGCAGTATGTATCCTGATTTGCGTCAGCAATCACTTGAAGGCCTGCTCGATATCGGCTTTGATGGTTATGCCATCGGTGGTCTGTCGGTTGGTGAACCAAAAGATGAAATGATAGATGTCCTAGACTACCTCCCTGATGATATGCCAGCAGATAAGCCACGCTATCTGATGGGCGTTGGTAAGCCTGAGGATTTAGTTGAAGGCGTACGCCGCGGTGTCGATATGTTCGACTGTGTGATGCCGACGCGTAACGCGCGTAATGGTCACTACTTCGTCACAGGCGATGCAGACAATGCTGGTGTGGTACGTATCCGTAACAGCCAGTATCGCAATGACGAAGGTCCACTAGATCCTGAGTGCGACTGCTATACTTGCCAAAACTTTAGCCGTGCTTATCTCTACCATCTTAATAAGTGTAAAGAGATGCTGGGCGCTCAATTAGCGACTATCCATAACTTGCGCTATTATCAGCGTTTGATGCAAGGTATTCGTGATGCCATTGAACAAGACAAATTTGATGAGTTTGTCAGCGAATTTTATAACAAACGTGGACAAACAGTACCTGAGTTAAATCTACGCTAATTATATTTTTGCCATTGTCATATCTATAAAAAGGGCTTAAGAATTATCTTAAGCCCTTTTTAGTGTGTTGCTTTTATTATTTCTAGTTAATCAGTACTAGCCCATTAACGAGGTTACAAATACCACGAGCACGGCAATTGGTGCTACAAACTTAGCAACGATTTGCCATAATTGCCATGCACCATTAGACAGACCAAGCTCTTGCTGAATACTGCGTTGATCCATTTGCCAACCAACGAAAATAATTGCAGCAAGACCCGTTAGCGGGAGAAGAAATTTACTGGTAATTTTATCCAATGCATCAAAGATACCATTACCCATGATAGTGAAGTCAGACCATAGGTTAAATGATAGTAGTGCCGCAACGCCTAATAGCCAAATCACTGTACTGGCAACGATGGTTGATACCGTACGACTCATCGGTGTACGTTCTTCTAAAAACTCAACGGTTGGCTCAAGCAATGAGATTGATGAGGTAATAGCAGCAAAAGTAATAAGTAAGAAGAACAATGTACCAATGATCGTCCCTGCGCCCATGCTACCAAAAGCGATCGGTAGGCTGACAAAGATAAGACCAGGACCTGAAGCAGGGTCTAGACCATTGCTAAAGATGATTGGGAAGATTGCTAGACCAGCAGCCAAAGCGATAACCGTATCTAAAATCACAACGGTACGGGCGGTTTTTAGTAAGTTCACTTCACGACCCAAATATGAGCCATAAGCAATCATAATACCCATACCAATAGATAGAGTAAAGAAGGCATGACCCAATGCTGCAAGCATCACATCGCCAGTCAACTTGCTAAGATCTGGTGTAAATAGATAAGCCACTGCTTCACCAAAACCACCGTTAATCACGTTATAACCAACGATGACGAACAAAATTACGCCGAGTAATGGCATTAAGACTTTAGCCGTGGTTTCGATACCTTTGGTCACACCAATACCGACAATCAAAGCAGTAATAGCCATAAACACCGTATGCCAAATCGTCAACGTCCCTGCTGAAGCCAACATAGCATCAAAGGTCGCAGCAATAGAATCACTGTCTTGACCAATAAAACTGCCTGTACCTGCTTTAGTAATGTAGTTGAGTGCCCAACCGCCGATCACACTATAAAACGATAGAATTAAGAAACCACCTAAAATACCTGACGCGCCAATGATGCCCCAACTGCGCGACTTACCTTCACTTGCTGCAACATCCGCAAAAGTATTGACTGGGTTTTTTTGCCCACGGCGACCAATCAGCCATTCAGCGACTAGAATCGGAAAACCTACCAGCGCGATACAGAATAAATAAGCGATAACGAAAGCTGAACCACCGCTTTCACCGACCATATAAGGAAACTTCCATATGTTTCCCAAACCAACTGCTGAACCAACCGCTGCCAATACGAAGCCAAAACTTGAGCTCCACTGTGCATGTTCTTGTTTATTAATAGCCATTTTTTCCGTCCTCGTGCTTCAATTAACATCACTGATAATCTTCCTTGATTATCATAAATAGCCATGAAAAATATCAGGCTATTCAATAAACACCTCAATGTGAGGCGTCCAGCAACATTAAGAAAGAATTGTTTACAATATCGTAAAGGCTCAGTTTCTGCTAAGCCACCAAAAAAGTCAAGCGCTCATAAACATAAAAAGCCATAACAATTGGTTATGGCTTCTGGTAATTTTATCTATAACTGACAAGAGTTTGGCTAATTAAAAAAGGCATACTATATATGATTTTCAGCAAAAGCCCATCGCCGTTCTAGCGCACCACACCACGACGGCTTTTTTGTAGTGAATCAATGAGCAACTGGATTTTCGGCTCTTTTGGTAGCAGCTCATTATTCAAAACCTCAAGCGCTTGCACGGTCGTCAGACCAGATCTAAAAATCATACGGTAAGCTTGACGCAATACCTCAATTGTCTCTTTTGACCATCCTTTACGACGCATGCCTTCCACATTGAGACCATGAGTCGTTGCTGGATTACCAGATACCATAGTAAAGGCGGCTACATCTTTTAGAATCAGACTTGCGCCCCCAATCAAGCTATAGTCATCCACCGTACAAAACTGATGAATACCTGAATTACCGCCAATGATCGTGTGATTACCAATAGTCACATGCCCTGCAACGCCAACATTGTTGGCCAATACATTATGATCGCCAATCACACAATCATGAGCCACATGAGTGTTCACCATCAGTAGATTATGGCTGCCTATTTTAGTTAGCTCACTATCTTGTGCGGTACCACGGTGTAAACTACAGGCTTCTCGAATGGTATTATGATCGCCAATCTCAAGCCAAGTACGCTCACCAGCATACTTCAAATCCTGAGGATCTTCGCCAATGCTCGCAAATTGATAAAACTCATTGTGTTGACCAATACGAGTCAATTTGGTAACAACTACATGGCGATGCAGAACCGTGTGAGCGCCAATAGTGACCTCATCACCGACGATACAATACGGACCAATGATAGCAGTCTCATCAATTTGGGCGGACGGTGAGATGAGTGCTGTTGGATGGATCTGACTCATAATGTGGGCCTTTGTATGATCTGATGCGAGTAAATGGTAAAACAAATACAGCCAATTTAGTTTTATGAGAAAACCTAAGCATGGCTCTGCTGTTAAATGCGAGTGTCAATTATAATGCTTATGACCCGCTTTGACCTAATTCTTTAGACGCTTTGTTTAAAGAATTAGGTCGGCTACGAGGCACAATGGCTATTAATAAACGTTATTGTTCTTGGCGAGCAATCATTATTTGCGCACTGGCAGCTAACTCATCGTCAACATGTACAGTACAGTCAAATTTATAAATACCGCGCTTCTGCATCACTGTTTTAGCACGAATAGTCAGCTGATCACCAGGAATAACTCGACGTTTAAAACGGACTTTATCAACACCTGCAAACAGATATAAATAACCATCTTCTGCGGTTAGACCAGCACTGATAAATCCGAGCACGCCTGAGACCTGAGCCATGCACTCAACCATAAGTACCCCTGGCATAATCGGCTCATCAGGAAAATGACCATTGAAAAACTCTTCATTGATAGTCACATTCTTAATACCTGTAATGCACTCACCAGGCGTACAATCAATAATCTTATCTACTAAAAGAAAAGGATAACGGTGTGGCAAATAATGCTTTAACGTATGATAGGTTAATGGCAGCGTAAGACCTTGCTCAGCTAAGCTTTTCATTTCTTTATCATTCAAAATATCAATATCGGTGCTGCTCATAATGGTGCTTCCTTGCTATGTTTCAAATTGCTATGATTTTACTGTGTTTGTATATATGCATTGATATTTGCGCTAATCACGCCCAAGCTGACGGAAGCGTACAGCTGCCCGTCGCCAGTTAGCGGTCGGCATAGCAGCCGTTCCAGAGGAGTATGAACCAGCAGTTTTGATAGATTTGGTTACCATGGTCATCCCAGATAAAGTGACATCATCTGTAATCTCGATATGACCTGTGATACCGACCGCACCGCCAATAATACAGCGCTTGCCGATACTAGTGCTGCCCGCGATACCCGTTTGAGCCGCGATGGCTGTGCCATCATCGATACGCACGTTATGAGCAACTTGTACCAAATTATCAATAATAACGTGATTGCCAATGACCGTATCGTCAATGGCACCTCGGTCAATGCAAGTTTGACTACCAATTCGCACATGGTTGCCAATTACGACCCGTCCTAACTGAGCGATACGCTCCCAGCCAGTGGTACTAGGATCTTTGGTTGGTGCAAAACCAAAACCTTCTGCACCCACACTGACACCCGCGTGTAACCTCACATGATCACCAATGACACAATCATGCCCGATCACCACTTGTGATTTAATAACACCATCAGTACCAATAGTCGTATTTTCTTCGATCACCACATGCGCCGCAAGTGAGCTACGCGCACCAATTTGCACATAATCGGCAATCACACAAAAAGGTCCGATATTCACCTGCTCACCAATGACAGCACTATCAGCAATCACAGCGCTAGGATGAATACCACCAGACAGTGACTCACGAGCAAACAACTGACTAGCACCAGCATAAGCTAAGTATGGGCTTGCGACGACTAACGCTATCGCTGTGGCGGGCACTTGGTCGCGATATTCTGCAGTAACCAATACAGCTCCTGCCTCGCTAATAGCTAGACTAGAAATATAATGAGGATCGGCCAAAAAGCTTAACTGATTATGACCCGCCGTGGTCAAACTACCAATACTGCTGAATTTTTGACGTAACTGTTCAGCGCTGATTTCAGCCTTATTGGTAATGGGCTGACGCTGCTCAATCCGAGTGATAAGTTGCTCAATCGTTATCATAGTGACTATTAATATAAATATTATTATGAATAAGACAATCGCCAAGCTGAACAATCACCTTGGCGATCTACTAATATCTAACAGGTGCTGCGTTCATTTAAGTAACTGCTATGGTTAACGACATGAACGCAAACAATCATGCTACGTTAGAACGTATTACCAATCTGGAACTGAACTTTTTCAGTTTCATCGCCTTCTTTATCACCAATAGGTACAGCATAACTTAATGAAATTGGACCAATTGGCGTATACCAGGTTATACCTGCACCCGCACTAAAGCGCATACTATTGTCTTGTGTCAACAGTGGTACGCCCGTATCAGTACCGTCATTAGGATTGATAAAAGTACGATCTTCCTTATCAGTCGTATCAAATACTTGACCACCTTCAGCAAACAATACTGGACGCACTTGATCTGCCCAATCGCCCTTAAACGGCATTGGCAAAATTAGCTCACTACCGAAGCTGACTAGCGCATTACCACCGATATCTTCGTCTTTGTAACGCACATCATCATTTATGGCATCATAATACGTTTGTGATTTTGGCCCAAGGGTTGAGGCCTCATAACCACGTACAGAGCCATAGCCACCAGCATAAAAGTTTTCATAAAATGGCAAATCATTACCATAGCCAAGCTTAGTATAACCGCGTGCTACCCAGTCTTTGTAGAAGGGATAATAGATGTTGCCGCTATAAACAAGTTTTTGATAGTTGGTATCACCCAAGCCAATGGTGGCATCGACCGTATGGCTCATACCTTTGGTCGGGAACACTGGACGATCTAAGGTGCTATAGTCCCAGCCAAACAGTAGGTTATAAGTATTGTAGTCATTTTTGAAGCCTGTGCGTCCAGAAGCCTCATTTTCATTATTGACAAAATTCTCAAACGTACCGCCATCATCAATAATTTGCTGAACGTTTGATACACCCAAGAAGCGACCACCACGTACTGACGTATTATCAACGTTCAAGCCCGCACTAACGCGTTTGGTTTCATCAACAGGATAACTGTAGTTCAGCGTCGCACCATAAGAATCGGTGACATAGTTACTGACGTTTCTATCATCGTATTTCGTTTCACGATAATAAGCACTAAGACCTTGTGAGACGCCGTTTTCGGTAAAGTACGGATCGGTATAGCCCAAACTATAAGAATCACGGGTTTCTGAGCGCGATAGTGCCGCTTTCACACGGTTACCTGTACCCATAAAGTTGTTTTGTGTTAGATCTAACTGGAAAGTCACACCGCCGCTTTGTGAGTAACCCGCGGCAATCGTTGAGCTACCAGAAGGCTGCTCTTCAACCGTATAATTGATATCTACTTGGTCTGGTTGGTTCGGTACTGGTTTTACATCAACGTTGACAGCTTTAAAGAAGCCTGTACGCATCAGACGTGTCCGTGACAACTGGATTTTGTCACTAGTCGCCAATGCGCCTTCTAATTGACGCATTTCACGGCGCAGGACTTCATCTTGAGTTTTGATGTTACCAGTAAAATTAATACGACGAACGTAAATAGGACGTGCAGGGTCGATGAAATAATCGATATCCACTACTTTGGTCTCGTCATTGATACGTGGTACTGGTCTCACCTGCGCCAAATAATAGCCCTCATTACCGTAACGACTCTTAAGTGCCGCGGTGGTTTCATCGAGCTTGGCTTGCGAGTACTTTTCATTGGGTGCAAAAGTCACCAACTCTGTTAGTTCATTGTTCTCAAAAGTCGGCTTACCTAAGAAATTCACTTCGCCAAACTGATATTGTTCGCCTTCGCTTAGACTCACTTCGATAAACACACTGCTCTTATCTTCACTGATGTTGAGCACCGCATTATCTACTGCAAAACGTACATAACCATCGTTTTGGTAAAGCGCTTTTAGATTCTCTAAACTGGCAGCCAGCTTTTCTTTGGCATAACGATCAGACTTTGACAACAGACGTGTCCACGATGACTCTTTTACCGCAAAAACATCTTTGATTTCTTCATCACTAAAGTGTTTATTGCCAATGATATTGATATCAACCACTTTGGCAGGTTTGCCTTCGACAAAACGCACGTCGAGCTTGACGCGATTGCCATCAAGTAACGTTTGATCAACCTCGATATTGCTGTTGTAATAGCCTTGGCTGATATATTGCTGCTGTAGCTCATTGGCAACGCCTTGTAGCGTGGCTTGTTTCAGCACATTACCGGCAGACAGACCAGCATTGTCCAGCCCTTGCTCTAGCCCTTCTTTTGGAATGAGCTTATTGCCCTCAAAATTGACTTCAGCAATCGTTGGGCGCTCAACGACATCAAACCGTAGCTGTCCACCTTCGATACGGCTTTGAATATCAGCAAAATTTTCGGTCGCATAAAGCGCCTTAATACTGGCTGCTAAACTACTGTCATTTACCGTATCCCCTACCGAAATAGGTAGAACCGGATAGAGGCTATCGGGGGTTAAACGTTGCAAACCATTGAAACCGATGTCAGTGACTACAAATTCTGCAGCCTGTACTGGCATACTCATCATCGCTACAACTAACGGCAACCCTGCCGCGCTCATAAATAAAGGCGTACGCATAAACACTATCCGTCAATAAAAAACTTGCTTAAGTTAAGTTAAAAAGCCCATATTGTCTAGCGCATCTCGCATGAAATTTAAGCGCATACGCAGCAGACTCAGAACACTTTATATAAAATGCATCACAAAATAAACTAAAAATTACGATTAGTACAGAGGCCATGATACAAAGCATGCTACCTATCATGGTCATAATCATCCCATAATAGGCGTAAAACCATTAGTATCTCGTGCCTTATCGATTATATTAGCGATTCGCTGTTCAAAACAGCCGACTAATATCATTACCAATTGCTAACACCATGAAACCTGCCAGCAAGAGTAAGCCGATATTTAGTCCAATCATTTGCACCCCTTCCGAGAGTGGCTTACCGCGAATCAATTCAATAAGATAATACACAATATGACCGCCATCCAATACAGGAATGGGCAAAAGATTTAGTACAGCCAGACTCAAACTAATCAAAGCTGCCGTCGATAACACCATCTGCCAACTGATATCAAAACTCTGTTTGGCCACTTTGGCGATGGTAATCGGACCTGACAAATTATCCAAACCAATCATGCCTGATAGCATCTTACCCATTGAGCTGACGGTCATCACTGCGAGCTGTTCAGTTTTCTCAAATGATTTCACCAATGACTCACCGGGGCCATAGACTACGGTGGTCTTGTAAGCGTCAGGAATAACAATTTCGGACTGTGCCACCATAGCACCAATTTGCCCATAATCGTTACCCAAATTGTCTTTTTTGCCTTGCGGCATAATCTGAAGCTGTACGGATTTACCATCACGCAATACTGTGAAATTAAGCAAAGTTTCAGGACTGCCGCGGATGATACGAGTAGCACTGAGCCAATCTTTAATTGGTTGATCATTGATAGCAATAATGCGATCGCCTACTTTTAGTCCTTGGCGACTGGCGGCACCATCAGCGGTCAAATCACCTACTATCGGTGCAATATCTGGTTGCCATGGCAGCATGCCAAAGCTGGTCAACGCATCTTTACCTTGCGCGCTGCCTTGCATAAACTGAGTTACGGGCGCTTGATAAGTTTTGATTGCATTATCAGCTTGTGTCTCTGATTGCAGAGTAATACTGACATTATCTGTCTCGCCCATCCGTCCAGCAAGCCGATAGTTGATGCCTTCCCACGTTTGTACCTCATGCCCATCAATCGCAACGATTTTGTCGCCAACTGGCAACTGTGCCATAGCAGCAGGCGTATCAGGTAATACCTGCCCAATCTTCGTCGCCAGCTGCTCTGATGGTGTCATAAACAACACCCAAAACAGCGCAATAGCAATGATAAAGTTCATGATAGGACCGGCTGCAACAATCGCAATCTTTTTTAGCGGATGCTGACGATTAAACGCCAAATGTTGCTCAGCTTTTGCTACCTCACCTTCGCGCTCATCGAGCATTTTGACATAACCACCAAGTGGCAAAGCAGAAATACGATAATCAATACCGCTTTTTTTGCTCGTCCAACCAAAGAGTTTGGGACCAAACCCGATAGAATAGGTCAAGACTTTAACGCCGCAAAGACGAGCGACGATATAGTGTCCCCACTCATGTAAGGCAATAAGCGGACCTAAGACAAATATTGCCGCAAGGAGCGTTAATAAAAACGTCATGATCTTTTCTCAGTATGGTTTCTCAGCATTCTTTCTTAGCATCTTTTATTAACATCGTTTTTTAACGACGCAGTTGTTGAGACATTCACACCAACTTTGCCACAAGTTTTTCTGTAAGGTGACGTGCTATTTTATCAATTGCTAGTATATCTTCTATGTCAGCCGTTTCATTTAACGGTGGCAGCTGTATGTCATTCAAAGCCTGCTCGTTGATATCAGCAATATCCGTCAGGCGAATTTTTCCAGCCAAAAATGCCGCCACGGCAATTTCATTCGCTGCATTTAAGACAATCGTCGCTTGTGTCCCTGCTTGCATGGCCTCACGAGCCAAACGCAAACACGCAAATTTTTGCAAGTCAGGCTCAATAAACTCTAAACCACTAAGTGCAAATAAGTCTAACGGCTGCGAGCCACTATCAATACGATCAGGATAACTGAGCGCATGGGCAATCGGGGTTTTCATATCAGGGCTGCCAAGCTGCGCCAAAAAACTACCATCGCTATATTCTACCATTGAGTGAATGATACTTTGTGGATGAATCACCACATTTATCTTATTTTCAGGCAAATCAAACAAATGGCAGGCTTCAATCAACTCAAGCCCTTTATTCATCATCGTAGCTGAGTCGACGGATATCTTTTGACCCATTGACCAATTTGGATGTTTGACCGCTTCAGCGACGCTCGCTTGCTGCATCTGCGCAAACGATTTTTGCAAAAACGGCCCACCAGAGGCCGTTAACCATAGCTTACGCACGCCGTGGTTTGGCTGATGAATTTGGGTATTGTCCTGCTGAATAGCCAGTGGTAAACACTGAAAAATAGCGTTGTGCTCAGAGTCAAGCGGCAGCAAAGTAGCGTTATGCATTTTGACCGCAGTAATCATCACTTGCCCTGCCATCACCAGCGCTTCTTTATTGGCTAGTAAAATACGCTTACCTGCACGAGCAGCGGCTAAAGTAGAAGGCAGACCAGCGGCGCCTACGATCGCAGCGACAACGGTATCCGTCTGCGAATCAGTGGCAATATCAACCAGCCCTGCTTCGCCGCCTACCACATCGATGTCAAGACCTGCCGCACGGAGTCGCTGGGCAAAATCATCGACTGCGGCGGTCGGTACGCTAACGCGCTTTGGCAAAAACCGCTGGCAAAGTGCAAACAGTTTGTCTAAACGGTGATAGCCTGACAGAGCGTAGACCGTGTAAAGCTGTGGTTGCGCCGCTAATATTGCTAACGTGCTATCGCCAATCGAACCTGTCGCGCCTAGTACGGCGATGCGTTGCGTCATAACCATCGGTGCCTGTAAATAATACTCTAAAAAATTAAATAAGAAATCGACAAAACGTCTGATAAATAAGAGATAGATGATATCCAGTGTATTGACTAGTCACTCATCTCAACTACTATGATTAGGGCGTATCATCGTCTATGAATTATTTTTTCAGTCCTAAACCACTATCAAACCTAACTGCTGTATCGCCCAAAAACCAAGCGCAAATATCGGTGTGGCAGATAGCAGTGAGTCGATACGGTCAAGCACGCCGCCATGCCCCGGTAAAATCGTTCCTGAATCTTTGACATCAGCACGGCGCTTAAGCATCGACTCAAATAAATCGCCAAGTACCGAGGCTAAAATAGTCAAGGCTGATAATGCTACAAATGCGACTAACGGCACACCTGTCAATTGCAACTTAAATACACTGATGGCAATGACCACGAGCAGACCAGTGACCAAACCACCAGCCAGCCCTTCCATACTTTTATTGGGTGAGACGTTCGGTGCCATCTTTCGGCGACCAAGCTTACGCCCCACAAAATAAGCGCCACTATCTGCACACCAGACTAAGAGGAACACATAGAGTAACCACCATGCTGACAGTTGCCATAAATAAAACATCGCCGTAATCGATGCGGTCAATATCACCGCACCCATCAATGCCAGTTTCTTGCCATACCAATTGGTATGAGTCGGGAACACTCGCACCCAAGACAGCGCCATTAGCCATATAGCCAGTGAAGCCACCCACCAAAACAGCCATGTCACTTTAAACATGAGTGATACTAGGGTCAACACCAAAACCAATAGCACAAATAGTGCAGGGTGACGCCACTTGGGCATCAGCTTAGTCCATTCGTGAGCGGCAATAATGACGCCAATCGCTAACAGCGGTGCAAATAAAATAGGGGTTTGGCTCGCAAACATTGCAATACCAACGATAATAACGAGAACAACTGCCGTCTTAATTCGTTGCCACATACTTATTGAGCCTTATAATAATGAAAAACGCATGGTCAAAACGTGCATTATAGCAGCTAATCTACAATAGCCCACTAATAGCAGTTGACGCTTATTGACGCGGTTTATTATTTCACAAACAAGCAATATTAACTACTTATACGATAGCGGCTTTGTAAGAGCTTTTTCCTTTACAAAATAACAGGTAAATGCTTAACACCATTAACGACTTGCTTGCTCTATCACTATCTGCTCACTGGTTTTGCCAAAACGGCGCTGTCGCTGAGCGAACTCTTTTACCATTGCTGCCAACTCATCAGCTGCAAAATTCGGCCATAATGTCTGGGTAAAGAATAGCTCAGCATAGGCTGACTGCCACAATAAAAAGTTAGAAATTCGGTATTCACCGCCTGTGCGTATCAGCATATCTACTGCTGGTGCATCTGCTAATTGCACATAGTTACCGAGCAATTCTTTATTAATATCATCAGCACGTAACTGACCAGCCTCTACTTGCTGCGCCAGCTGTTTTGCCGCATGGGCAATATCCCATTGCCCACCATAACTGATAGCGATGACTAGAGTCATGGCTTTAAAGTCTGCTGTTTTTGCTTCAGCGTCCGCCATTAATGCTTGCAAATCATTACTCAGCTGACTGCGGTCACCAATAAAACGCAGACGAATACGATACTCATTCATGCGTGGTATTTGCTCATGAATGGTCGAGGTTAACAGTTGCATGAGTAGTGCCACCTCACTGGGCGGGCGTTGCCAATTCTCACTAGAAAATGCAAATACCGTTAATACTTCGATACCCGTATTAACGCAATACTCGACGATAGGATCGAGTGCATCTTTGCCAGCCACATGCCCTTGGCCTTTGCCCAAATCATTGGCTTTACCATAACGATTATTGCCATCCATGATGATAGCGATATGGCGTGGAAGAAGATCAGGAGCCAAAACGGCTGAAGTGGACATAGGCGAAAGTGCTTATTGTTAAGGTAAAATAATAATAACGGCTGCGATAACGATTAGAAAGCGTCATAACCATAATTCACAAACTTATCATAAACCCATCTATGGGCGTGATTTAGTTTGCAAGATAACGCTTAAAATACAGTTTACAAATCTGAGCAAGCCTATTACCGTATCCGATTGATATAATATTGACGCTATTACCGGTACCGTCTACACAATAATAAGCAGCCAATAGTACTGACAGATTGGCTGCTTATTATAAGGATATGATGTAACGGATTTTTTGTCTTACATGATCGAAAAACCAGTGCTTTACACGTCCATCAAGTCAGTTTCTTTTTTGCTCAAACGTTTATCGATGGTTTCGATATACTTGTCAGTGATTTTTTGAATGTCATCACTGGCACGGCGCTCGTCGTCTTCTGAGATCTCTTTTTCTTTGGCCAATTCTTTGATGTCATTCATCATATCACGGCGAATATTACGGATAGAAACACGGCTACTTTCTGCTTCTCCACGCGCAAGCTTTTGCATGTCGCGGCGTGTCTCTTCTGTCAATGCTGGCATCGGTACACGAATCACATCGGCGGTCACTGGGTTGAGACCCAAATCTGCTTCGCGAATGGCCTTGTCAATTGCTTGTACCATGGTACGCTCGAATGGCTGAACCATGAGCGTACGTGAGTCTTCAACGTTGACACTCGCCACTTGATTCAAAGGTGTAGGCGACCCGTAGTAGCTAACCATCACGCCTGACAACATACCTGGATGTGCGCGCCCTGTACGGACTTTGCTAAAAGTGCTCTCAAGCGCTTCCAGTGTTTTTTGCATACGCGCTTCGCCGTCTTGCTTAATCTCTTTGATCATTAGATATCCTTATTTATCGCTATCGATAAATCATTCATTTGTTAGTAAATATACGGTTGTTCACTATTAATTATTAGCGACTGTAGTTATTAACGACCAATCTAAGTTTAATGACTGGTATTCTCGTATTAATATTTAGAGCGTTCAGGCAAGTCAGTGATAAACGCGTGTGCCTTCATTTTCGCCCATGATGACATTTAATAACGCATTAGGCTTGGTCATATCAAACACTTGTAGCGGCACGTTGTGCTCACGGCACAAGGCAATGGCAGTTAAATCCATCACGCCAAGCTTTTGCTCTAATACTTCATCAAACGTTAAACCATCATATTTAACTGCATCGTCATGTAAGCTTGGGTCTTTGTCATAAACGCCATCTACTTTGGTGGCTTTTAGAATTAAGCCCGCTTCAATTTCAATACCACGTAAGCAAGCAGCAGTATCAGTGGTAAAGAAAGGGTTGCCCGTACCAGCAACAAAGATACATACTTCGCCATTTTTGAGATAGCGAATGGCATTGCGACTGCTATAGCTTTCGGTCACTTCACCAATTGGCAAGGCTGACATCAGGCGAGTTTTAATATTGCGGCGCTCAAGCGCATCACGCATCGCCAGACCGTTCATAACGGTTGCTAACATACCCATTTGATCACCAGTCACACGGCCGACTAAGCCTTCTTGTTGCAACTGCGCGCCGCGATATAAGTTACCGCCGCCGACCACGATACCGACTTGAACACCAAGACCACGCAAATGGGCGATAGACAAGCTCATCTTATCGAGCACTTCGCTATCAATTCCCATCTCTTTGCCACCAGCTAAGGCTTCACCAGAGAGTTTCAGCAAGATACGAGAGTAACGCGGGTTTTTGTCAGACATGAGGTCACCTTGTTAGCATTAAATTATAATTAAAATAAGCGGTAAAACACAAATAGAGTTTGCCTTCGAATTTACTCGAAGTGTCATCACCGAGGTACTATATAGGAAGCACCGCAACTGATGACAAACGGGTAAAAAGGCTAAATTGCGCTAATTGTAGCAAAAACTGCCCGCGATTGGGCAATTTTCACTCGTATATTGTAGTGACTAATCAGCTACTGTGACTAATCAGCCTTATAGCTAACTAGCCTTTGTAACTGGCAAACAAATCATACTCACTAGCGTCATCGATCGTGACGGTTAGGAACTGTCCGACTTTGACTTGCGCCGTGATATCATCAACGTAGACGTGACCATCAATCTCAGGCGCATCAGCGTAGCTACGGCAAATCGCAATGCCCTCTTCACTATCAATCTCATCGACTAATACCATTAGATTTTTACCGACTTTCTCTTGTAGTTTTTGTGCTGAGATATCCTGTTGTAGCTTCATCAAACGCTCATAGCGCTCTTGCTTAACGTCTTCAGGCACATGATTTGGCAAGTCATTGGCGACTGCACCTTCGACTTCTGAATAAGTAAAAGCACCAACGCGATCAAGGCGTGCCTCGACCAACCAATCAAGCAGGCATTGGAAATCTTCTTCCGTCTCACCAGGGAAGCCAACCACAAAGGTTGAACGAATAACAATATCAGGGCAAATCTCACGCCATGCTTTGATACGCGCCAAGGTATTTTCGCTGTGCGCTGGACGCTTCATCGCTTTGAGGATGCGATGGCTGGCATGCTGGAATGGAATATCAAGATAAGGCAGCAGTTTCTTCTCGCCCATTAGCTCAACGACTTTGTCAACATGCGGATATGGATAAACATAATGCAAGCGCACCCAAATACCCAAGTCATTTAATGCTTGGCATAAGTCATAAAATTTTGACTTCAGCGGCATACCATTCCAAAAACTGGTCTTATATTTCAAATCCAGTCCATAAGCAGAGGTATCTTGCGAAATAATAAGCAATTCTTTCACGCCAGCATTTTTCAGCGCCAGCGCTTCATTCATCACGCTATCAATCGGACGTGAAACCAAGTCTCCACGTAAGCTTGGAATAATGCAGAAAGTACAACGATGGTTACAGCCTTCCGATATTTTTAGATAAGCATAATGGCTTGGCGTCAATTTGATACCCGCTTCATTAATCAAATCTATCTTTGGATCATAACTAGCGTCATGACTGCGGTCAGGCTTGGGCACATGCAGCGAAACGGCTCTAATGACCTCATCATACGCATGCGCGCCCGTCACAGCTAGCACGGCTGGGTGCATTTCACGGATTTTGTCCGCTTCTTTACCCAAGCAACCTGTGACGATGACTTTACCGTTTTTGCTAATCGCTTCGCCGATGGCATCTAGCGACTCTTGTACCGCAGATTCAATAAAACCGCAAGTATTCACGACAACTAGATCTGCACCTTCGTAATCACTCGCCACTTGATAACCATCACGGCTAAGCTCAGTGATAATGCGCTCACTATCGACCAAGGCTTTTGGGCAACCTAGTGACACAAACCCAATCTTTGGCGCTGCACTAACTGGCATCGTAGCAGTCGCATTGGCAGTCGTTACATCACTACTTTGGGCTACACTACGGTTTTGATTGTGATTGGCTTTATGATGGTAAGGTTGGTTAGTATTTGCTTGACTAACATCTGCCTGATTGTCTTGTGCTATATTTGGTTTGGCAGGATTAAAAACAGTGGCAGTGTCTTTTAACATAGAATCTGTTGGCGTAGAAGTTGACGGTGAGGTAGTAACAGTCGTATTAACCGACTCGGTAGAAGTGTTGGGCATGGCTGACCTTGCTAGAGATAAATTGGCTGTGCGCATTGTACGTTTTTTTTGCAAAAATCGCCAGTTTTGCCGCTCTATAGTGTTGATTTATGGTTAAATATTATATCGCGTCTTCTTTTATTCTAGGCAATAGCCATGACAACCCATTTGACAACCGTAAAACTGACACCTGACTTAGCATTCATGTCACAGCATTTGTTCACCGCTATTTTATGGATCAATGATGACTTATCGATCACTTGGCTAAATGCCCAAGCCGAACAACTACTTGCTATTAGTAGTGGGCGCTTACTGGGTCAGTCTATATTGACCCTGCTTGCATCAGAAGCATTGAAATCAGCCGACAGCAATTATGACAGTAATAACCATGACAACAATATAACTGTCGACAAAAGTAGTGATGAAGATACTCATGAACAAACTTGTTCTTTGAAAGAACGATTTCAGCAAGCAAAGCAGTATCAACAACCCTTTATCGATCATGATCACCTTATCAGCACACCGCTAAATGGTAATTTATCATTCTCAGTTGATTATAGCGTGACCCCTGTCATTTATGAGCAGCAACCTTATTTTATTATTGAGATGTGGGGCAAGGATCGCCAAAGTCGCATATCAGAGGAGCAACGCCAACAGCAACAATATAATGTTGCCCGTCATATGCTGCGCTCGGTCGCTCATGAAATCAAAAATCCGCTTGCCGGTATTCGCGGGGCGGCGCAATTATTACAGCGGCAATTCATCAAATTCAGTGACACCTCACCTCTTAATAGTGCCTCTCCTGCTATTCTTGGCACAAACCCTATGGTAAACCCGAATAGCCATCTGCAAAAAACGGCTGAAAAACTGCGCAATTATACTGATATCATCATTTCAGAAACGGACCGTCTAACCCACCTTATTGGGAAATTCCTTGGCTCCAATCAATTACCAAATTGGCAAACGCTAAATATCCATGAGCCACTGGAGCATGTTTTATCTTTGGTCGTCAATCAATATCCGCAAGTGACGCTACAGCGCGATTATGATTTGTCATTGCCTGAGTTATGCGCTGATAAAGACCAGCTAATACAGGTGTTTTTAAATCTGATTAATAATGCCTGTGAATCGATGACTGAGTTTGAGCAAACGCTGCAGCAAAGAGAGTTGTCCGAGCCTAAGGCGCAACAACCTGCCACCTCACAAACGAGCAATAACGACAGCACCAGTTATAAGCCAACGCTGCACATTCAAACCCGCATTGCCTTTCAACATACCATTGCTGGGCAACAGCATAAGCAAGTGCTACAAATCAATATTGCAGATAACGGTTCAGGCATTGATCCTGCATTGATCGGACAGATATTTTTCCCAATGGTGACCAGCCGTGCCGCAGGGACGGGGCTAGGATTGTCTATCGTGCAAGATATCATCAGTCATCACCATGGTATGATTGACGTGAGCTCCCAACAATCAAAAAACCTTAACGACAGTGTCAAAAATAATCATAACCATCAACACACCAGTTTTACGCTGTATTTGCCTTTCAATCAGCCAGCGCACCATGCTTAAAACAGCCAGCACCCAAGGCTTAGAAACCATGACCTAACCTATGAAACAATCACCCTGAATTACTTGCTTATTAGGCCTGATAAATGACTGCATATAATGACCACGCCACATCTAACAGCGACAATCAAGGCTCTGCCCAAACATCAGACAATCAAGAATCTAGTAACCGAGAGTCTGATAAACGAGAACCTGATAATCAAGCTACAAAAGTAACGGTCAATAATGCGCCCGATGCTAACCCTGCAACGTTATGGCTCATCGATGACGATGCAGCCCTGCGTTTGGTATTGGCAGATACTTTTGAAGACGCAGGCTTAAACGTTATTAGCTTTACCCAAGCGCAAGCGGCGTGGACACGCCTCAACGATATTTTGCAACAGCAGGAATCAGCCGCTCAGTTGCCCGATGTGATATTGACCGATATTCGTATGTCCATGATGGATGGTTTGTCTTTTAGTGATTGGGTACATGAGCATTTCCCTAAGCTGCCCATTGTCATTATGACGGCGCATTCCGACCTCACCTCTGCTATTAATAGCTATCAAACAGGTGCTTTTGAATATCTGCCAAAACCTTTTGACTTAGATGATGCAGTCGTCACGATTTATAAAGCCATTAATTATCAGCCCAATATGCTGGCAGCGGCGGCAGCAAACTCAACAGCTACACCTACTCCGAAGACAATTACCAAAAATCCATCAAATACTTTACCCAATATGCAGGTAAAACCCAATACCCGATCCAAGCTTGCTAGCAAGGCTACTCTGATCAGCCAAACCAATAAAACATCCAGCCCTAAAATTAAAGTTAAACCTGTTATCAGTGCTAATGACAATCCGAGCGGCATCATTGGGCAATCACAAGCGATGCAGACGGTGTTTCGTGCCATTGGCAGACTGGCACACTCACCCATTACTGTCCTGATTACTGGTGAATCAGGCACGGGCAAAGAATTGGTCGCCAGTGCGTTGCACCAGCACTCACCGCGTCACCAGCAGCCTTTTATTGCCCTAAATATGGCCGCCATTCCACATGATTTGATTGAATCTGAATTATTCGGTCACGAAAAAGGAGCGTTTACTGGTGCGACGACGACGCGACAAGGGCGTTTTGAGCAAGCGGATGGTGGGACATTGTTTCTAGATGAAATTGGCGATATGCCTTATAGCACCCAAACTCGGCTGCTACGAGTACTGGCCAATGGTGAGTTTTTTCGCGTCGGTGGACAGCAGCCGGTCAAAGTGAATGTACGCATCATTGCCGCTACTCATCAAAACTTAGAAGAACTGGTCAAACAAGGCAAATTCCGTGAAGATCTGTTTTATCGCCTCAATGTAATTCGCTTGCCGTTGCCGCCATTACGGACACGACCTGAAGACATTCCAGCATTAGCCCATTACTTTATGCAGCGGGCTGCTGAACAGATGAACAGTGCAGAGAAACAGTTACATCCGACAGCACTACATATCATGCAGGCTTTTGAGTGGCGCGGCAATGTCCGCCAACTTGAGAATGTTTGCCTTTGGTTGACCGTAATGGCCACAGGCGACACCGTGATGGTGGATGATTTGCCACCAGAGCTGCTTGAAAATATCTCGTCTGATTTAGAAGAATATCAAGAGCAAAGTCAGCCTTCACAAGCTATGACTCACAATGACCAAATACGCCCTCATTCCCACAGTTCAAGTTGGCAACAAGCATTGGCTGCTTGGGCTGAGCAATCGCTACAAACAGGAGAAACCGATATCTTGCAGACGGCAACTCCTGAGTTTGAACGCGTTTTATTGACGGCGGCGCTCAACCATAGTGGTGGCAAAAAGATCGCTGCTGCTAATTTACTCGGTTGGGGGCGCAATACCCTGACACGTAAATTACAGCAATTAGATATTTCTTTAGCAGAAGGACAAAACAATCGTTATTAAAGGCGCAAATTTATAAAATTAAACACCATTAATATCAATAACTTATAAAAATAAGTGAAAATAAATGATAAATATTTAAAAATAAATGCAAATAGGGGTTGCCAAACGTTTCAAACTCTATATAATAGCCAACCACTGAGACGCACTACCGAATCAGTTAACTGTCTATATTGTGTTTGAGTTTAAACGCTAATAATGATAGAGTAACGGAAAATGGGGCTGTGGCGGAATTGGTAGACGCACCAGATTTAGGTTCTGGCGCCGCAAGGTGTGAGAGTTCGAGTCTCTCCAGCCCCACCATTTTCGGATAGTACATCTTAGACCAAATATCAAAGCCTGCTTTCTAGCAGGTTTTTTTGTGTCTGTATTTTGTCGGAAAACAAACACTCACTTCAAATCTCCTTCGCTTTTCTTTAATACCACATTAGTATTTTGAAATACAAACCCACACCTATCTAATAATTACAATAAAACAATATTTATAATTAATTAGTAATACTAACGACTAATTGTTTACATTATTTAACTTTTTGTTTACATTACCTTTGACAGGCTTAGGTATGAGATATTCTATAAACATCATACTTAAATAATAGAGTTAAGTTTATTGATAGTCCAAAAGGAAAGATAATGAAAACTATAGTTGCCTTGTTGGCTGCCCTATCATTGGTTGGTTGTGTTTCAGCATCTGAGCATGCTGCCCAAGTCCAAAACAATGGAAACATCTCTGTAGGGGTTGTTCAAAAACAGATTAAAGTTGGAATGAGTGGTGCAGATGTGTTGCAGGCGCTTGGCTCACCAAATATGGTTTCTACTGACGACAAAAGAAGAGAAGTTTGGGTTTACGATAAGGTAGCAACAGATACCGTGCAGTCATCAAGTACAGGCTGGGTATTTGCTGTTTTAGCTGGTGGCCAGACTAGCTCAGGAGCATCGTCTAGATCACAAAGAACGCTGACTATCATAATAAAATTTGATGAGCAAAACTTGGTAAGAGACTTTGCATACCATTCCTCAAAATTCTAAAGGCCAGCTAAATGAAAAAACTGAAATATATATTTGTTGCTTGTGCCTTAGGAATAACAGGCTGTGCAACCACTCCACCAGAAAACTTATTTCAAGTAGCAGAGACTTCATTACAAGATCGACAAATGCAATCGAGATTTTTTGAAACAAGCAACGAGGTAGAGCTTCTTTCGGCTGGGGTAGCTGTGTTACAAGACATGGGATATTCAATAGATGAAACAGAGACAAAATCAGGTGTTGTGACCGCATCTAAAACTGTAGATGCTACTAACAATGCGCAGATAGCGGGTGCTGTATTACTAGCGGTACTTGGTGGCGGAAACATGTCGATTGATAGCCAGCAACAGATAAAAGTTAGTTTCGTAACATTACCGTCTAAAAACAATAAAAATGGTTATTTAGCTAGAGCTACTTTTCAACGCATTGTGACGAATACACAAGGACAGGCAACCAAAGCCGAAACAATGAAAACAGAAGAGCTATATGCTGAATTCTTTAACAAACTATCTAAATCAGTATTCTTAGAGGCTCAAAAAATATGAATACATTAAAAATAGCTTTATTCGCAGCTTGTCTAACTTTGATTACTGGTTGCGCTACAACTCATGATGCCAGAATTTTAGGCGCTGACAATCAAGTAGAATTACGTAGTATGCAAACTAGATCTTTTGATACTAGTGATAAAACTGTAGTTGTTAGAAATGTCATATCAACGTTACAGGATTTGAGCTTTGTAATTGATAAGGCTGATACCGACCTTGGTACTGTTTCAGCGACGAGATTGTATAATGGCAACAAGGTTAGAATGACTGTAACCGCGAGACCGTCTTCTTCTAGCAAGTCTGTAATCGTTAGAGCTAACGCTCAGTACAACCTAAAGCCAATTGAGAATCCTAAAATATATCAAGATTTCTTCTCATCTTTATCGAAGTCGCTTTTCTTATCAGATAATGCTGTAGAGTAAAACATAATATCCTAACCATTAAAAATAAAAAACTCACTAAATAGTGGGTTTTTTATTTAACTTCTTCCACATAAAACTGTACTCTTAGTAAATTCGTAATTGCTCTAAACTCTTCAACACCTCTTCCATACTCTTATACCGCCTCTCTACTCGTTTCGCTAATGCCCTATTAATAATTCCTTGATAGCTCTGATACTCTAGCGGCAAGGTTGGAATAGGTTGTTGGCAATGCTGAATCGCCCATGCTTTTAATTTGTCATTACTGTTAGCACTTATCTGAAACGGTCGCTTGCCTGTTAGTATTTCAACCATCATGATGCCAAACGCATAGATATCACTTTGCACTGTCGCACTCTGACTTTGCCAGCGTTCAGGGGCAAGATACGCAGGTGTACCAGCAGGAATTGCCAAAATTGGGGCGTTAAGACATTCTGCTAAGGCAAAGTCGGTTAACAATAAATTAGCCTTGATACAGCTATCATCCGCATGATTTGGCAAAAAATCATCTAGCAAAATATTACTGGGCTTAATATCATTGTGTAGCCAGCCAGCGCTATGTAGAGTGGCGATAAGGTGCGCAGATTGCACCATAAAATGATGCTTTCGTTGAGAATTTAATGACGAATGATTTTGAACATTAAGCTGAGTTGCTAAGCTACCACTGGGATAATATGGCATGGTAAGTATCGTAAGCTGCGAAAACTGATCTAGTACCTGTACCCTTAGAGTTTCATAAGCGAGCATTGGCGGAGCAATAGCAAAAAGACTGTCTTGAAATCTATTTTGATTGGCTGATAAATTATTGATAGATTTTAGAACACGGATTTCATGGGTTAAGCCCGCCAAACTTTGATTGGTAGCAGCCGTTAACTGCCATTTAATCATCACTCGACCAAATTGTGGATGCTGGGCACGCGTCAAGCCTTGAAAGTCATTCTCGTTATTCTGAGCTTGCTGGCTGATGCGCTGATGCGAAATCTCGCTATAATTCAAGCTTAAGAATAACGCAGTCAATGTTGGCAACATTTGCTGCGCTTGCATTTGTAATGCTTGTTTTGCACACGCTTTTGCATTAGAGGAATTACTGGCACTATTTTTCATGGTAAAGTGAAGCCTTTATACGTCTAGTATGCCAAATGTCATTTTAATTTTTATGAGCGACTGAGTATTATGCCCCAATCCACTAAGCCTGTTACGAATTACGCCCTACCTGACCATTTATTAGATTTACTCGGACAGTATCTACAAGAGCAAGTCACGCCCACTATCGAGATTGACCCTGCACAGCTCGCCTATCGCTGGGTCGGTGGTCATAATGGACATTTGGAGCCATTGGCAGTGAACTTATTTTTGAGTTTAGACGACTTGCACGGTATCGATACCCAAAAGGCAAAACTGGTACAAAACACACGGCAATTTCTAAAGGGCTATCCTGCCAATCATGTCTTGATGACAGGGACACGTGGTGCTGGCAAATCATCGCTGATTCGGGCATTGCTACAAGCCTATCATAGTGAGGGACTGCGCATTATTGAAATTGCCCGTGATGACCTGCGCGTGCTTGATAAGATACGCGCCGCCATTAATGCACTGCCGACCGAGTGTGGTTGTCACTATGTGGTGTACTGTGATGACTTGGCGTTTAACGGTCAAGATGAAAGTTATCGGACATTAAAAAGCGTATTGGACGGCTCGCTAGATTCGGAGCAAGACAAGTTATTGGTTTATGCGACCAGTAATCGCCGTCATCTATTGCCTCAGCTAATGAAAGACAATGTCAATATTTATAATGGTCAAACCGATGAGGTCAATCCTTATGAAACCATTGATGAGACGGTATCGCTGTCTGATCGCTTTGGGCTTTGGTTGTCCTTTCATCCAATGGATCAAAATACTTATTTGCACATTGTGTACCATTATTTATCACTTTCGCCAAACCGCCATCTAGATAGTGCGAATGACGTTAAAGAAAGTAATAATGAAGAAAAAAATAAGACGCTACCTGATAACATCAGAGCAGCAGCGCTACGTTGGGCATCAGAGCGCGGTGGACGTTCAGGACGAGTGGCGTATCAGTTTAGCCGCCACTGGATAGGACAGACACGATTAACAGCTGAAGACAATCCATCGTAAAGCTTCATTAAAAGTTATTTTTATGATGACGCTCAGTACTTAACGACCGCATGCAGAACCCAAATATTGTACGCGGTTATTTTCTTTAATACCTGCCACATCAACCGCACCATCGACCATGTATTGGTCAAAATCTGCGGCTAGCCATAGATTACCTTTGTAAACGCTCTCAGCATCTAGACGAATGTATGCCATATTTGGCGTTTTGCTATTAGGATTCTCAAAACCCTGATAGCGCGCGCTGAAATGCGTCAACATTAGATTATTTACGCCACTTTTTTCCACAAAATCAGCCACCGATTGCGCACTACTATGCATTGGATCAAACTCTGGATTTTTGCCTTGAATTTTAGTCAACACCTCATGCGTATATGTTGCTTCATGCACTAATAAATCCGTATCAACCAACGCCGCAGTGAGACACGCTGGCGTATCGTTATCACCAGCCACCACTACTCGCGTTCGTGACAGGTCATCATTGACATAATCACCTGCACATAATTGCTGCCCCTCTTCAGTGATGACATCGTGACCTTGCTGCAATTTACCCCATAGTGCGCTTGCAGGAATACCTTGCGCTAGCAGTTTATCCGTATCAAGCGTGCGATGATGGATAGTCTGCGTGATACCAAATGCATGAGAAGCAACCCGATGTGACAGCGCCGTGATATCAATATCAAGCTGATGTTGGTCGCTTAAGCGAATATTTACCTTGTTTGTATCACTTTGCTCAGACAGTACCTCTTCAATCGCTATAAAATTAAGAGCAAAGGGTAAATACAATTCCGTGGTTAAGGTAATGGCTTCGAGCAATGTCGCGATGGCTTTTGGAGCAATAAGGGTCAATGGCTCATGGCGTCCTGACATCGCGGCACTCGCCAACAGTCCTGGCAGACCATAACAATGATCGCCATGCACATGGGTAATACAGATAGCAACTAGTTGATGCAAAGAAAGCTTGGTATGCAATAGCTGCTGCTGCGTGCCTTCACCGCAATCTATCAGTAGCCATGGACGCGATTTTTTATTTTGATTGGCATTCTGTTGACGACTGCCTTGCTGTGACCCAGACAAATAAGGATTCAAGCATTCAATCGCCAGTGCGGTCACATTACGCTGCTTGGTTGGCACACCAGCAGAGGTACCCAAAAAAGTCAGCTTCAACATAGATTGCCTCTCTT
>NZ_JADQAH010000037.1:0-33659 GCF_022129225.1 Psychrobacter sp. Ps7
AATTGTTTTATGATGTTTGTCCTAAACATAACAATTTTATTTTGAACTGACTATATCAATTGTAGTTATGTTAATGTGTTGCCAAAATAAGTCACGCTATTTTTTATTAGTGTGAGTCGATAGTCGTTCAATTCAGATCAGTTTATGAGCAAGTGGTGCTTTTCTTAGTAAGGATAATAGTAACCAGCTGTTTACTGTATTTAGAGCACTGCTTTTTATAGCGAAATGAGCTTGTAGTTAAATAATTTATATAGAGGTCACCGTATTTTAGCAGTCTGTGAATCGATAGGATAGCACGCGACAATCCATTGCTCTCAAGGCGATGATTTATATTGTTGACAAGGATGTGACTACTCTTTTATAGAACCTTAACGTATCACAACATTTAAGGACGCTAAGTATGACAGTAGATAAGCCTTGGCTGGCGCAATATCCAGAAAACGTACCCAAGACCATTAATCCTGATCAATATGAGAGCCTCATAGAGCTGTATGAGGAATGTTTCAATCGTTTTCGTATGCATCCTATGACTATTTGTATGGGTGTCACTCATACTTATGGTGATGTGGATAAAGCCTCACTGGCCGTTGCCGCATGGTTACAAGCGCAAGGCATTCCTAAAGGCAGTGTGGTCGCACTCATGATGCCAAACGTGCCGCAATATCTGCCAACGATGATTGGTATTTTGCGGGCAGGTTATGTGTGTACCCCAGTTAACCCACTGTATACCGGTCGTGAGCTGCGCCATCAGTTGAACGACTCGGGTGCTCAAGTTATTTTTGTGGTTGATAACTTTGCTCAAGCACTCGAGCAGGTAATCGAAGAGACGGATATCAAACGTATTGTCCTATCGAAAATGGGCGATATGATGGGATTAAAAGGTATTTTGGTCAATACGGTAATCCGTCAGGTCAAACGCTTAGTGCCGAAATATAATCTTGACGATCCTAAATACAACGTTACCAAGTTTCCAGATGTGCTGAAAAAAGGTAAAAACCTACCGTTTCAAGCACCAAAAACGGCTTTGCAACATAAAGCGATTTTGCAGTATACCGGTGGTACCACAGGATTGTCTAAAGGCGCGGTATTAACTCAGCGTAATGTCGTTGCTGCGGCCATGCAGTCAGAAGCATGGTTTCGCCCTGTTACCTCAGAAATTAATGAGGTTTATATCAATATGGTCATGGCACTGCCGCTGTATCATATTTTTGCTTACATGCTTAGCCTGCTTGGCATGCGCTCAGGTTACACTTTTATTTTGGTACCAAATCCGCGTGATATGCCTGGATTTATCAAAACTTTATCCAAACAGCCGTTCCATATTTTCCCAGCGGTTAATACTTTGTTTAAAGGCTTGCTTGATCAGCCAAACTTTAAAGACCTAGATTTCAGCTCACTTCGTCTCTCGCAGGCAGGTGGTATGGCAGCAACCGAACAAACAGCGGCGCGTTGGTTAGAAGTGACAGGCTGTCCGATGGTTGAAGGTTGGGGTATGACTGAATGTGTAGCAGTCGGCACCAACAATATCGTCATTGATCGTAAATTTAATAGTACGATTGGCACGCCTGGTCCAAGCGTTGATATTATTGTTATCGATGAAGATGGCAAAGAAGTAGGCGTTAATCAGGCAGGCGAGCTGTGCATCAAAGGTCCAAATGTCATGTCGGGCTACTTTAATAAAGACAGTAGTAGCGACTTTACTAAAGAGGGTTATTTCCGTACGGGTGATATCGTCAGTATGGATGAAAAAGGTTACTTTAGATTATTAGATCGCAAAAAAGATATGATTTTGGTCTCAGGCTTTAACGTCTTCCCAAATGAAATCGAGTCGGTTATGCTTGATTGTAAAGGCATTATTGAGTGTGCAGTCATCGGTATTCCTGATGAACATCAAGGTGAGACGGTAAAAATATATATCGTCCCGGCCGATAATAACGTCACTAAAAGTGATATTAAAGAGTTCGCTATCGATAACTTGACCGGCTATAAATGCCCGCGTCATATCGAGTTTGTCACCGAGCTACCTAAGAGTAATGTCGGCAAGATACTACGTCAAAAATTGCGTGAAAAACATATGTCAGATAATCCGCAAACCTTGTAGTCGTTAAGACTCTCAGTAGTTAAGACTTATAAGTTTCAAAAAATAAAAGCCCACTATATACAATGTAGCGGGCTTTTTGTTGCGTTAATTTTTCTTGACTAATTTTGACATTAATAACAACACAACCGCTATCAGCTGACTCTATTGACCACTTGTAATGGCAAATGCTTCATCGCTTGACCGACAATCGACCATGGCAGACTTGGCACGCAAGCTTCGTCTACTTCTGCCTCAATCGCAGCAACGATCGCTTTGGTGCCCGTATCTGCATCCACTTCAAACGGTAGTGGTTTGGCATTTTCATTAATTTCAGTACGGATATAACCTGGATAAATGGTCGAGACTTTAATGGGCAATTTGGTTAATAACATATCAGCACGAATGCCTTCTGCCAGATGAGCCAGACCCGCCTTACTTGCGCCATAAGCGGTCAAATGCTTAGGCAGTCCACGCATTGCTGACATGCTTGATATCACCACCAGATGACCGCTGTTTTGTGCGCGGAATATATTCATCGCCGCTTCACATTGCGCGAGCGCAGAGACAAAGTTAATCTCAACGGTGCGGCGGTTGGTATCGAAGCGCCCTTTACCAATACGGCGACTATCCCCGACGCCCGCATTGACCACCACACGATCGATATGACCAAAGTCAGTTGCGAACGCATCAAATACATCGAATATGGCATCATAGTCACTGACATCTAATGCTCGATATTCAACACGAATATCAGGATACGCTGCCATCAGCTCTGCTTGTAGACTTTCTAGACGGTCGGTACGACGCGCGCAAATCGCCAAATTATAGCCAAGCTTAGCAAACAATCTTGACATGCCTTCGCCCAGTCCTGAGCTGGCACCCGTGATTAATACTGTTTTACCACGACCAATCTGCTGCTTATTTAAACCTTTTAGGTATCGTGCGGGCTGAATTGCGCTAAATAGCTGATTTTTACTTTGTTTGGCGCTTTTGGTGACTAAATTGATCAATTTATTTTGCATAGAACGTCCTGTTTACATCCCTATTATATGAAGTTGACAGTCTATAATATCGCAAATTGATAAGTGCGGCTTGTCTGTCATAAAAATACACAAAAAGTACTCAACAATTATCATAGCCGATTTTAATAACATAAAAATCGGCTACGTGTTTAGAATAGCCATTTTATCCTGATATTAATCACGGCTTAATTGTGGCTTAATTATGACCTTGATGTCTTACCGTCATCACATACTATGTTATCGCCACGTCACGAAGCGTTTGCCATCAGCAAATAAGTGACTGTATTCATTTAAAGACAATAGCCGTGTACTCTGCGCTTTTAAAGTAATAGACGTCACGCCTGTATTAACCAAGCTTTTATTAATTTGATAGGCTGTTGAGCTGCCCTGCTGCAATAACTGCGCGGTAATAGCCGAAATAATGCCGCCCGAAGTAAACACCAGCACCGTACTATCACGCTCTAAATTCAGATTGGCCGCTTGCAAACGCACTTGCTCAAGCGCTTGTTTTGCCCGCTCATTAAATTGTGACCAGCTCTCAATATAATCACTGTCATTTTCACCGGCATGCCAGCGCTGCATCGCAGCATCAAACAACTCCGCTAAACGCATAGATGGCACTTCTGCTTGCGCAATCTCAGCCGCAATAGCACCTTTACTCATGAAAGCAGGATTAGACTTTATAAACACGTCTTTATGATTAAATTCATCAAATTGTGGCAGTACATAGCTATCCGGCGCACTTATATCGATCGCAGGCTTACTAGAGATATTGCTATCGGTATCAACAAATGACTGATAACGCTGCCAAAAATGATGTGCAGAGTCTTGCTGCCTAACCAAACTACCAGTAAAAATCGCATCGATTCGACGCTGAGTCGTCGCGTAATGCTGACCTAGCATCTGCGCTTGCTTGCCACCCAGCTCTGAGAGTTGATCGTAATTCTCTTGTCCAAATGACGCTTGACCATGACGGGCCAAAAGTATGGTTGTCATAAAATATTGCCTTATTAATCGCACTCTTATAATTTTTCAACGCCCTAGATTTTTAATTTTTAATTTTCTTACTTTTCAGCTTTAGGTGCGCTTTATCCAAAATAATTCTTTGGTAAAATAACTTTAATAACAGCCTGTATAGGACTTGGCAACTGCTCAATCATCGCAGCATCAACACCCATATCTTGCAAATGCGGCTGTACTCGGCTAGTAAACAAAATCTCACCTTCATATTGAGCAATCAATTTAAGACATTTGGCATGTAACACGTGCACAATAATCCAGAAATTTTTAAAGGTGGGATTGGTCGTTTGTTTATGATAGTACCGATAATAAATTTGCTGAACGATACCCGCTAGACGGAACAGACCAAACACTTCATAAAACGTCCAGTTGTCTATCTCTAGACCTGTCTGCTCAAGATAATAAGCAACCACCTCATCGCGAGTCATCATGCCTTTTAAATGGGTGGGCTGACGGCGTGACTGCTGCATAATGATGTTGTCATCTTCTTCAATCCAATACGCCAATGCGCTGCCCAAATCCATTAAAGGATCGCCCAAGGTCGCCATTTCCCAATCGAGTACGCCTATCACCTTGGTCGGATCTGCTGCATCCAAAATCACATTATCAAAGCGCCAATCATTATGAATGAGGCAAGTCTTACTATCAGCAGGCGTATGCTTACCGAGCCATTGACGGACTAAGGCAAAACTTGGGACGTTAGGTGTTTTGGCTTTGACATAACGCTTGTCCCAGCCAGTTACTTGACGTTCGCAGTAACCTTCACCGCGTCCAAGATTGACCAAATCAGGATGGTTTTTATAATCGACTTGATGCAATTCAATCAAAGCATCGATGACATTGGTACATAATGCACGTGTTTGCTCTTCGCTTAAATCGATACCTTTTGGCAAATTGGCACGAGGAATGATACCTTCCATACGCTCCATGACATAAAAATCTGCACCAATGACGGACTCATCCGTACATAACGCGACCATTTTAGGCACATAAGGATAGGCATCTTTTAAGGATTTTTGAACCGTATATTCGCGCACCATGTCGTGTGCTGATTTGGCTTTAGTACCTTTTGGTGGACGGCGTAAAATTAAATCTTGGCTTTTACCTTCGCCTTCATATTGTAAGCGATAGGTCCAGTTTGATGCGCCACCTGAAAATTGAGTAACGGTAGGCTCGCCTTTTATATCGACGCCTTGAGCACGTAGCCACGAGCTAACAGCTTTGGCATCAAGCTCTTCGCCCTCACGAACCTCGCCGCCTTTATCTAAGATTTTATTAGCTACTTCTTTAATGGTAGTTTTGCTTTGATTAGCAGTTGCCATATGACATTCCTTATCGTGTGCTCAATTATGTTTTATCAGTGAATATAGGGCTGAAAATTCACTATTAACGGTGTAATAGTGAATTTCAATGAGAAATTAATTCAAGCAAATGCTCATTAAACCAGTTTCTATACGATTATTGCCAATGAAAATTAGGCTTTCACAGGTTTTGAGGAACGGCTAAAACCTTGACGCTTTAATTCTAACTTAGCAATCATGGTTTTATGCACTTCATCAGGACCATCGGCTAAGCGCAATGCTCGTGCTTGGGCAAAGAATGCAGGCAACATGGTATCTTGGCAAACGCCCATGCCACCATGAATCTGAATCGCCATATCAACCACTTCTTGTAGCACAGTTGGCGCAACCACTTTAATAGCAGAGATTTCAGTCAATGCTGCTTTTGTGCCTTGCGCATCCATTTTTTGCGCTGCATATAGTGTCAATAAACGCGCTTGGTCAATCTTAATACGCGCCTCAGCGATACGCTCAAAGTTACCACCCAGTTGTAATAATGGCTTACCAAAAGCGGTACGCTCCATGCCGCGCTTAACAGCCAGCTCTAGCGACTTTTCGGCAGCGCCAATACAGCGCATGCAATGGTGAATACGACCTGGTCCTAGGCGACCTTGTGCAATCTCAAAGCCCATACCTGCACCACCGATAAAGTGACTGACGGGCACACGTACGTTATCAAAGCTGACTTCACCATGGCCGTGCGGCGCATCATAATCGCCAAAGACTTTGAGCATGCGCTCGATGTTAACACCCGCTGTCTTTGCTGGGACCAATACCATCGAATGTTGATGATGACGGTCTTTATTGTCATCAGGCGTGTACGCCATCACAATCAAAATATCGACCGCAGGGTCGCCAAGACCCGATGACCACCATTTACTGCCATTGATAATAATCTCATCGCCATCAACCACAGCTGTCGCTTGCATATTGGTGGCATCACTGGAGGCGACATCAGGCTCAGTCATACAAAATACCGAACGCGTTTTACCTTCTAAGATTGGCGTTAGCCATTTGTCTTGCTGCTCCTGTGTGCCATAGCGCCATAACAGCTCCATATTACCGCTATCAGGGGCATTACAGTTAAAGACATAAGGCGCTAATAAACTGCGTCCAGTCAGCTCGGCAATCGGTGCATAATCGGTCACCGACAGCCCTGCCCCTAGCGTGTCATCTGGTAAAAATAAATTCCATAGACCGGCTTCGCGTGCTTGTTTACGCAAACTCTCGTATTTTTCTGGCCATTGCCAATTTTTCCAATTACCGTCTGGGTTTTGCGCATGACAATCCGCCCAAAACTGTGCTTCTATTGGTTCAATATGAGTTTCGATAAATGCTTTGACTTTGGCATGCATTGTTTGACCATGTTCGGTGGCGGTAAACATCAATGTATTTTCAGACATAGCTGGCATCCTTTTCCTTGCTGATGGTTAATGATTTTCATCACGTTCACATAAAGCTTTTATAAAAAGCCCAATGCTAATTTTATAGTGTACGTGCGTATACTCTGTTCTGTATGCCACATTTATAACACAGCATTTATGAATAAACAGCAAAAAGGCGCGACCCGCTAGGACACGCCTTTTACAAAATACAAACAATGCATCTATTTAGAGTGGAAAATTGAAAACTACTTTAGGATATTTAAACGGCTATTAAAATCAAAGCGTGCTAGCGCATCTGGTAGTTTATCAATCGCCATATTCACGGTGGCCTCTGCCGCTTGTGACAATCCCAACTTTTCGGCCAGCGTTGGCTTTTGACGGGAATGCAGCGCATAGACTTCATTGTCTTCCATACGCTCTAAAATATAGCTGTCTGAGGTTTGTAGGCTATCAATTAATTTGAGTTTCAGCGCATCTTCACCATACCAATGCTCGCCTGTTGCGACTTTCGCGACATCCAATGCTGGACGATAGGTGTTCACGAAATGTTTGAATAACTCATGCGTTTGCTCAAGCTCTTCTTGGTACTTGGCACGGTCGTCAGCGTCATTTTCACCAAACATAGTAACGGTACGCTTATAGTCACCAGCGGTAAACATCTCATAATCGACGTCATGATTTTTTAGCCATTTATGAAAGTTTGGCAACTGTGATACCACACCGATTGAGCCAATAATGGCAAAGGGCGCAGCCACTACGTTATCCGCCACACACGCCATCATATAACCGCCACTGGCCGCGACTTTATCGACACAAACTGTCAATTTTAAACCAGCCTCTTTTAGACGTGCCAATTGCGCTGCTGCCAAACCATAACCATGAACCAACCCGCCGCCTGATTCAAGACGTACCACGACTTCATCGCCTTTATTTGCACTGCTGATTAATGTGCTGATTTCTTCGCGTAAATGCTTGACTGCCGTGGCTTTGATATCACCGTCAAAGTCGAGAACGAAAACTTGTGATTTATTATCACTGTTTTTTTTCTTATTTTTGCTTTTTGCTTTCAATGCTTGCTTGGCTTTTTTAGCCATTACTTTTTTGAATTGCTTAAGCGCGGCTTTACCTTGAGTTGCCTCCATTAAATCTTCACGGCGTTGTTCTTGGCTTTTATTTAGATGAACAACTTGTAGCTCAACAGGGTTCTTAGCAGGGTGAAAAAGCATGAGTAGCATTCCTTACATGATTAGAATAATTTTAATAAGATTTTATAAGTGAGCCTGATATGTGCACAGTGGCTGATATTTTCAAGCAAAATGACAATATTTAACCCAATGCAGATGTTACTGAATAAATACACCCATTACTGATACTTTCCTACGCTTTGATTGGACGCCACTGGTTGTATAACAAGGGCAGATTAGGCATAATATGCGTTTACACCAAATTTTCTGTAGCCAACGTGATGACCATTTGTCTTAATCGCGGTGTTTGTGCGTTTTTAGCGGATAGCTTGAATCGTACAGCAATGGCTGCATTATTGTATTTCGAATTGGGCTGACAACTGGATAATTATATTATGACGCAAAGCACTATGACGCATAGCGAATATCGAGACGAATATTGCGGAGCCGTAACCGAAAGCTTCATCGATCAAACCATTAGTATCGTAGGCTGGGTACATCGTCGTCGCGATCACGGTGGCGTGATTTTTTTAGACATGCGTGACCGCGCTGGTATCTTGCAGGTCGTCGTTGACCCTGATACACCAGAAGCCTTTGCAACTGCTGATGCGGTACGTCCTGAATATGTGCTAAAAATCACTGGTCGCGTACGTCAACGCTACGCGGGTACTGAAAACAATAATATGACCAGTGGTCAGATTGAGCTGTTGGGCAAAGAAATTGAAGTATTGGCGAAATCTGAAACACCGCCTTTCCCATTAAATGATGAGAAAACCACGGTATCAGAAGACTTGCGTTTAAAATATCGCTATCTTGATATGCGTCGTCCGCAAATGCAAGAGCGTATGGTTTTCCGTGCTAAAGCCACGTCAGCCATTCGTCGTTACTTAGATGACCATGGTTTCTTAGACGTTGAAACCCCTATCTTGACTCGTGCGACACCAGAAGGCGCGCGCGATTATCTTGTGCCATCACGCACACGCCCAGGTAACTTCTTTGCTTTGCCGCAGTCACCACAGCTGTTTAAACAGTTGTTAATGGTGTCAGGATTTGATCGTTATTATCAAATCGCTAAGTGTTTCCGTGACGAAGACTTACGTGCTGACCGTCAGCCTGAATTTACCCAAGTCGATATTGAGACTTCTTTCTTAAATGAAGAAGAAATCATGAACATCAACGAAGGTTTGATTAAGCATTTATTCAAAACCATGATGGATGTTGAGTTTGAGCAATTCCCACGCATGACTTACGCAGAAGCTATGCGTGACTATGCCTCAGACAAGCCTGACTTACGTATTCCATTAAAGCTCATCGACGTTGCTGATTTAATGAAAGACGTTGATTTTAAAGTATTTGCCGGTCCTGCTAACGATCCTAAAGGTCGCGTTGCTGCGCTACGTATCCCTGGTGGTGCTTCATTAAGCCGTAAGCAAATCGATGCTTATACCAAATTCGTTAGCATTTACGGTGCACGTGGTTTGGCGTATATCAAAGTTAACGATGCGAGCAATATCAACAACGGCGTTGACCAAGAATCTGGTCTTCAGTCTCCTATCATCAAAAATATGACCGATGACGTATTGGTAAGCTTGATTGAGCGTACTGGTGCAGAAAGCAACGATATTATATTCTTTGGTGCGGATAAAGCCAGTGTCGTCAATGACGCAATCGGCGCACTACGCCAAAAAATTGGTCTAGACCTTGAGATGACTACTTGTCAGTGGGCACCACTTTGGGTCACTGATTTCCCAATGTTTGAGCAAACGGACGATGGTCGTTGGACGTCAATGCATCACCCGTTTACTAAACCTAAAGGTTCTGTTGATGAATTGAAAAACAACCCAGAATCTGCCCTCTCTATCGCTTATGATATGGTATTGAACGGTACAGAAGTTGGCGGTGGTAGCTTACGTATCAATACCTACGACATGCAGCAAGCGGTACTTGAAGCGTTAGGTATCGGCGAGCAAGAAGCTGAAGACAAGTTTGGTTTCTTACTTGATGCGTTAAGATTCGGTGCGCCGCCACATGGTGGCTTGGCCTTTGGTTTGGATCGTCTGATTATGCTTATGGTAGGCGCTGACTCTATCCGTGATGTTATCGCTTTCCCAAAAACTAAAACTGCTGAATGTCCACTAACTCAAGCACCTGCTGAAGTCGATAGCAAGCAGCTACGTGATCTTGGTATCCGTGTGCGCGAAAAAGCACAGGCTGACACCAACAAACCTGCGCAATAAATGGTCTAACGATGTCCGGATTTTTTTTTCAGTACTTATTACGTGATTCATCACTATGTGAATGGTTATGAATCCGTATTACATTTTTAAAATCGTGCCATTGTCTGTTTTGCAGATACTGGCACGTTTTGTTGCGTGGGTGATTATTAAGATACCCAATTTGAGTATCATGCGTACAGTCAGTATCAATATGACGTTAATTGCGCCTAAGCTGACTGATGTGCAAAAACAAGTAGTAACCAAAGAGATTATTTATCACCAGTGTTTGACCAGTATTGAATCGATCAAAAGCTGGGCCATGCCACCTGAGTGGAGTATTGCTCAGATTCGCGACGTTCATAATAAAGAAATTTTATTAGAAGGACTTGCGAGTGCCAACGGCATGCTCGCTATCGTGCCGCATCTCGGTACATGGGAGATGATGAACGCTTGGCTCAATCAATTTGGTTCCCCAACCATTATGTACAAACCTGTTAAAGGTGACATTACCAACAACTTTGTGCTACAAGGGCGTTCAAGGCTTAATGCGACCTTAGTGCCAACCGATGGTAGCGGTGTCAAAGCCATATTTAAAACACTTAAACAAGGTGGCTTTAGTATCGTCTTACCCGATCATGTTCCCGACCCTTCGGGCGGCGTGGTTGTGCCCTTTTTTGGTATTAAAACGCTAACCAGTACGCTTGCTTCTAAACTTGCTAGTAAAACCAGATGTGCCTTGGTCGGCTTATCTTGTATTCGCCGTGACGATGGTCGTGGATTTGACATCTATTGTTATAAGCTCGATGATCCAGCACTTTATGATCGTCATGCCGAGACCGCCGCTTATGCACTTAACCAAGCCATGCAACAGATGATTGAAGAAAAATGTAGTCACTATATGTGGGGCTATCGACGTTTCAAACACATTCCCACATTAGGAAATCCTTACAACGTTGATGAAGAAACTTTGGCCAAATTCATTCTTGACAACAAGCGGGCTGATCAAAACGTTCATGATACAACCACGCGCGCTGACAATGAGCAATAACCTTACAATTAGCCAAACGTTTAGAGATATCGTGAATCCTAGCTGTGATAGTATTGGCTGACTTTTGTACCTTTAAACGTTACTAAGGCGTGTTCTCATTTCAATCGATCGTCCTATAAATGGATTAAAGATGGCTAAATTTTGCCAAACAGCGTCAAATAGTCAGTCAATAGCTCAATATTGTCTGCGCTATTTTCTTGTTTGGCGACAATTTATCTCATTTTCATCACTATGTTAAAAATGAGAACACGCCCTAAATATTTTTTATTTATATTAATATGAGTGCATTATGGCAACTGACGTAACCAATACTTCATCGACAGACCACACGCATGCACGCAGTAGCACTGCTGAGCAGCGTTATGTTATCTGTATGAAATGGGGTGACAAATACGGCGCTGAGTACGTCAACCGTCTTTATAATATGGTCAGTCGCCATTTGACTTTAGACTTCCAAATGATCTGCCTCACTGATGATAGCAGCGGTATCGACCCTGCTGTGACTTGCCATCCTATTCCAAAGATGGATTTGCCTGCTGGACCTGAGCGTGGTTGGAAAAAACTCACGACTTTCAAACCTGAACTATATGGTCTTAAAGGTGTGGCTTTATTTTTAGATATCGACATTGTTATTGTTGATAACATAGACGCCTTTTTTACCTATCAAGCTCAGCACAAAGACAGCGTGGTGATTATCCGTGATTGGAAAAAACCGTGGCGAATGATTGGTAATAGCTCTGTTTATCGTTTCAATATTGGCATGAACACTTATCCTGATTTGCTCGCAAATTTTGAGCGTAACTTTGCCACCATTCGTACCCAAGTGCGCCATGAGCAGGCTTATCTGTCTAACTATTTACGTGAGCATCATCATTTAGAGTATTGGGATAAAACATGGTGTGTCAGCTTCAAGTACCAATGCATCGCCCCTATTCCCTTTAACTTTGTGCGTGCGCCTACTCTGCCGGATGGCGCAAAGATTGTCATCTTTCATGGTGAGATTAATCCGCCAGATGCCATCAATGGTAGCGGCGGCAAGTGGTATCGTCATGTTAAGCCAAGCCCTTGGCTAAAAGATTATTGGCGGTAGTAATGGATAATTCAATATCAACAACTGAAAAGTCAATCACAATTGTTACTGCCTATTTTGATATTGGTAGAGGTGATTGGTCCACTGAAAAAGGACACCCCTCTCATCTACTTAGGGATAATCAAACATACCTATCATATTTTGAGAACTTAGCAAAACTCGATAATGAAATGGTTGTATTTACCTTTGAGGAAATGAAGCCTTATATCAGAAAATTAAGAGGTAACAAACCAACCAAGATCATCATTATTGATTTAGAAAAAAAGTTTAGAAACTTACTAGATGAAATTAAATCGATAATTAACAGCAATAATTTCAAGAGTAAAATACCCGATAAACACAAGCTCAACCCTGAGTATTGGTCTGAAAAGTATGTCCTAGTAACTAATCTAAAAACTTACTTTGTAAACAAAGCTATTGAAGATTTTAACTTGTCTAATGATCTGGTTGCTTGGGTAGACTTCGGATATTGTAGAGATAATACTACTCTGCTAGGTATTAATAATTGGTACTACCCTTTTGATGACTTACATGTTCATTTTTTCACATTAACAAAAGACAAGTTTTTTTTATTTTTTAACAATCCCAACTTCCCTCATACAAAAAACAAAGTTTTATCTGCTATTTTAAATAATAGAGCAGTTATCATAGGTGGCGTAACAGTAGCTAATCAAAATATTTGGAGAGAGTTCTTTAATGTTGTAAAAAATTGTCAAGAAGAATTATTTCAAAAAAACATTGTGGACGATGATCAAGGTGTTTATTTAATGTGTCATCTTAAGCAACCCAATCTATTTAAATTTCACTATCTTGGTAAAAATAGCAATGGTGAGCAAAATTGGTTTGGAACCATGCAAAAATTTCATGCTTAATTTATTTAGAGGCTGTAGTAGATAAGCACTATGCTAGACTACTTTTATGAAGATAACCCGTTGTAAACTAAGTAAAAAAGTACAGCGAAGGCTCTTAGAGTTTTCACGGCTGAAGTGACTGCAAGAACAGCCGCAGATTTGCTCGACATTCAACCTAACACTGCTGCACTTTTTTATCATAAAATTAGACTTGTAATAGACGACCATCTCTCATTAGAAGCTGATGAGCTCTTTTACCCCCTATGGCAGGATAGTTGTCACCCCTAAATAATAATTCCAAAGGGGACAATGAGGACACATCATGCCACGATATAGCGAAGAACGTAAACAGGCTATACTCAGCAAACTGCTACCCCCGCTGAGCCTAAGTGTTGCCGAGGTTTCAAGAAGTGAAGGCATCGGATTACAGACCCTGTATAATTGGCGTGCCCAAGCTAGAGAACAAGGTCACCCCATGCCATCGAACCATAAAACCCCTGATGACTGGTCAAGCGAAACCAAGCTTGCCACCATTATAGAGACGGCCACCCTAAGCGAGAGTGAACTTAGCGAATACTGCCGCAGCAAAGGCCTATATGTTGAGCAAATCAAAGCGTGGCGTACTGACGCCTTACAAGGCTTTAGCAGCAGCAAACAACAAAGCCTGAAAGACAAGCGTCAGCAGCAGAGCGATCGCAAACAGATCAAACAACTCACCCGAGAGCTTGCTCGAAAAGAAAAGGCTTTAGCTGAAACTGCCGCCTTACTGGTATTGCGAAAAAAGTTGGAAGCGTTTTGGGAGGAGTTTGATGACGACTGACCTTGCTCCCTAAGCGCAAGCAATACATAGACTGGATACAAGAGGCCAATCACTCAGGAGCCAGACTTAACCTTGCCTGTATTGAAGTTGGCATTAGCATCCGCACCTATCGGCGCTGGTACCGCGCAGGTCACGTGAATGGTGATAAACGGTGTGACGCCGTGCGCCAAGCTCCTAAGAATAAACTGAGCGCCTCTGAACAAGCCGCCATCCTAGCCGTGTGCAATCAGCCCCGCTTTGCCAGTCTGCCGCCCACCCAAATTGTACCGACCCTGCTTGATGAGGGGATATATCATGGCTCAGAGTCTACCTTTTATCGGGTGCTGAGGCAGCATGAGCAATTGGCTCACCGCGGTCGTGCACTTGCCCCTAAAGCCTCAAGCGCCCCAAAGACCTTTACTGCCACTGGCCCTTGCCAAGTGTTCTGCTGGGATATCACCTATCTGCCAAGTCCGGTACGGGGTCAGTTCTATTATTTGTACATGATAGAGGATGTCTATAGCCGTAAAATTGTTGGCTGGGAGGTTTATGACCACGAGTCAGGTGTACTGGCAGCTCAGCTGCTTGAGCGTACTTTAATCAGTGAGAATGCATTGCACACTGGGGTGGTGCTACACTCAGACAATGGGGCACCGATGAAAGCTCAAACCATGCGCATGAAAGCGTATGAGCTTGGGGTACTCACCTCTTACAGCAGACCGCGTGTCAGTAATGACAACCCGTTTGCAGAGTCTTTATTTAAAACCTGCAAGTATCGCCCTAATTGGCCTATCGATGGCTTTAAGAGCTTAGATGCGGCAAGACGATGGATGCTGAGCTTCACGCGCTGGTACAACAATGAGCATAAGCACAGTCAGCTGAACTTTGTGACGCCCAATCAGCGCCATACGGGTGAGGATAAGGAAGTACTGGCGAAGCGTCTGCTCACGATGCAGCGCGCTAAAGATGAAAACCCGATACGCTGGGGAACTCAGGAGGTGAGGAACTGCGAGCCTGTAGGGCCAACAACGCTAAATCCTGTAAAAGAGCAACAACAGCAAAGATTACAAGCCGCTTAATTTAGCTTGATGGTGACAACTACCTTGAAAAACTCCGTTTAGGTGTAAGTCAAATTAGATGAAAGTTACTTTGGCGGCGTACGTAAAGGCAAAAGAGGTCGCGGGGCTGCTGGTAAGACAGCTGTATTTGGTATACTAAAACGAAATGGTAAGGTTTATACCATTGTCGTAGCAGACACCAAACAAAGCACATTAATGCCTGTCATCAAGCGTAAAATCAAGCCTGACAGCTTTGTTTATACTGATAGTTATCGAAGTTACAATGCGTTAGATGTGAGCGAGTTTAAACATTTCAGAGTCAATCACTCTAAAGAGTTTACTTGCGGTAAAAACAATCACATCAATGGCATTGAGAACTTTTGGAATCAGTCTAAAAGAACACTCAGAAAATATAATGGGATCGATAAGAAGAACTTCCATTTATTTTTAAAAGAGTGCGAGTTTAGATTCAACTATGGATCACCGTCTACTCAGCTTAAAACGCTGAGAAAATGGTGTGATATTTAATCCTTATCTACTACAGCCCCTTTATTTATATATATATCTATTTTTTAGATAGCCATAATAGGTTTGTTTTTCGAAATACTCTTCCTTGAAAGCCTCATGAATAGTCAACTTATGAATACTAGCTTGTGAAACTATTTTTTTGTATTCGTCTTCATTAAATTGCTTTTTTATCTCAGATTGTAATAAATGTGGAAAAGTATCATCAATAACAGGAAATTCAAAATCTATAATTTTTGACTCCTTTAATTCATTAATCATTACTTGAAAGAAAAAGTAATACTCAATTTTACTTTCATTTTCCCAATAATAAAGCAGCAAGTCAACCAAGGTCTTTGTAATCATTGAGTTTGGCTTAGAAAACATAATACTACTAAGATGTTTTACTTTAAATTCATCTCTCCAATTAAAGTAAAAATGTGTATCATTTGTACCCCAATTTTTATTAAGAGAGTTAGGATCACGGCTATACATAAAAAAATTACAGTTTGCATATTCCTTGGGTAGCCTATCTGTTAATAAAACGGAAGCATCTAGCCAAACCCCACCATAGATTGACAACAATGCAACACGCAGCAAATCAGAAAAGAATACTGGTCTAAAAACTCCATTTTTACGTTTTTCATCAACAAACTCTGGAAGCTTTATATATTCATTTATGTTTTCATCAGTAATTCTGATAACCTGATAATCGTGAGCATGACTGTCTACTGAAGAAAAACATATTTCCACCATTTCCGGTAAATTTTCTAATCCCTGTCCCCAATATTGCCAAATAATTTTTTTGCCTACCAGTTCTTTTTTGATTGGTGGAGTATCATACTTTTCTATTTTTTTGTCAGCGTATTGATCAAGAACCATCCTCCAGTAAGAGGCTACTTTTTCTTGCTTAATTTTATCATCATACTGATAATTCCAGCGCTTCCTTACATTTCTAGGCACTAGGCCATTATAGAAAACCTTAAAGGGCTTATTACGGATAACGTTAAAGATCTTTTGCATGGTCTACATACCTTTCAGAATTTTGTCTAATTTGGAACGTTTAATATTCAGAGTTATTCTTTGATGTATTCGCAGCTCTTTATTAGCAACAAGATAAAGCTCTGAGAAGTACTTATTGTATTGAGCATAGGTGTCTTTTAACAAATCTTCCTGATGGTTTTTAACGATTTTATTTAACAGCCCTATATAACGTTTATATACTTTATACAGCAAATAATGATAGCCATCTTTTTTACCATCTCTCTGATAGTTTTCAACGCGATAAGTGAAAGCATATAAATAATCATCTACGTATTTTTTGTCGAGATTTTTTAGAATAGACCCTTCACGCTCACGATACTTTATGACTGGATACTTCAAATAGCTATATTTAAAACTCTTTAATGAGATATCAGTCATATACAAAATATCTTCAAAATTCAATCCTTCTTTAAACCTTATGTCTTGTATTATCTGTCTTCTAAAAACCTTATTCCAAACATGATTACTATTATTTTCAATAATATTATCTAAGAAGCTATTGCTCTTATTGATATAATTTTTATTAGACGTGCCTATAAACCCTTTTTTATTTACCTCTTTTTTTCCTCGTAATGATACATAATCGGCACATAGCACATCCGAGTTCAATTTTTCTATTTGAGACATGACAGATTTATAAGCACCTTCGTACATAACATCATCAGAGTCAATAAACCAAATATACTCTGTTTGGGCCATATCGAAAAGCGCATTGCGTGTGGCTGACAAACCTCTATTATAAGGCGCATCGAAGATTTGCACTTGAGGGTAATTTTCAAAACGCTTGATAATAGCTGCACTATTATCTGTCGAAGCATCGTTCATTATTAAAATAGATGCTCTAGTATCGATTTGAGTGAGTATTGATTCTATACACTCTTCTACATAATCCGCTACATTATAAACAGGTATTAAAATACCAATTGTTAGATCTTCTTTATTCATACAACACTCACATTAAAAACTTTATAATTAACAGCTTGTTAATAAATTCTGAAATAATTGATAATACGCTTGAGTGACCTGTTTTTTATCATAATGAACTAAAACTTTCTCTCTAGCTGCCGTTGCTAGTGCTTGGTAGTTTGATGGATTAGATAGTACAGTCGCGATGATATTCGCCAGCTCTGTTGCTGCCCCGACTGGGAACAAGAAGCCATCCTTGTTGTCTTCAATCAACTCCTTTACTCCCATTGCAGTACTTCCCATAACGACACAGCCACTTGCCATCGCTTCTAGCACCGCTAGGTTCAGCCCTTCAAAACGGCTCGACATGATAAATACTTTATGTTGTAGCAATAGCTTTTCAACTTCGCTACTGTACTCTATAAAGGTCACTTGTTCATGCAGCTCATAGCGAGCAACCAAATCATGTACTTCTCTTTGGTAACGCTTGCGCCCACTACCAACTAAGGTAAGAGTGGGATTGATGCCTTTTTGCTTTAACTGATTCAGTGCTTCAATTAAAGTAACGTGATCCTTACTTTTAGCATATCTTCCCACCATAATCAGATCATGCGACCTTTCATTAACAGGTGCAAGATTCACACCGCCAAATCGAGTGGTATCAATACCATTTGGGATGGCTTGAATGGGTGCGTGAAGACCCTGCTCAGATAAGACTTGGGCTACGCCTTCAGAGACAGCCACAATTCTAGCAGTTGATTTACTTAGTTTACGCGTTTGGTATATCTTCCAAGGTGTATAGCGCTCTTTAGAGTTGTGTTCCACTTGTACCAAGCAAGGTACTTGTGCCAATAGCCCTGCCCGTCTTCCCAGTAAATGCTCAGGAAACCCATGCGCAACCAATATATCAGGTCGCCATTGCACACATAGTTTTTTTAATTCGTGAAGGGTCGCAAGATGGTTAGTACCTGTGACAACCTTGTAATCGATATCTTTACCTTCAAGTTCAGCAAGCTTTTCTGGTACGGTCGTTTTTTTGCGACGCAGTACTAACAGGTTTTCAGTCGATTCTATTTGATTGTGTGCCTCAACCAAATCAATAGCAACTTTCGTGGCTCCTGAAAAGCCACCAGTGACAAAATGTAAGACTCTCAACGGCTTCTCCATTAATCTATTCAAAGTAAAGCCAGACTTAGCTAAAAATAATGTTTTGTGACGCTCTCAATTTGAACGCACCTGCTTTAAGAATCGACATGCTAAGCAGCCGTATTCATAGATGGACACCATAGCAAGATGTAGCTTGAAACTAAGCGACGTTATGATACCGCATCCATAAATTATGTGCGAGCTTATCGTTAGTAGTTATAGCGAGCCTATGAACTTGATTTTAAGATACCTATTAGTACCACTCAACCAAAAAAGCTAAGACTTAAAACAGTCTTAGCTTTTTTATCTCATACAATATAATTTTAAATATTAATCAATAAAACTTAACCAATCCATATACTGCTCATTGCGACCATGAACCACATCAAAGTACAAGGTTTGTAGCTGCTCAGTCAAAGGTCCACGTCCACCATTGCCAATAGTACGATCATCATATTCACGAATAGGCGTCACTTCAGCCGCCGTACCCGTCATGAATATTTCATCTGCCAAATAAAACTCATCACGAGTGATACGGCGCTCAACGACCTTGATGCCTAGATTATCAGCGAACTGAATGATGGTGCGACGAGTGATACCGTCAAGTGCACCGCCCGCTAAATCTGGTGTATGCAATACGCCATCTTTGACTAAGAACAAGTTCTCGCCAGCACCTTGGCAGACGTAACCCTGCGGATCCATCAAGATAGCTTCGTCATAGCCATTACGAGTGACTTCTTGGTTGGCCATGATGGACACTGGATAGTTGCTCGAGGCTTTTGCCTTACACATGGTCACATTGGTCATATGATGAGTAAATGACGAGGTTTTTACACGGATACCATTTTTGATACCCTCTTCACCCAGATAAGCGCCCCAATGCCAAGCAGCAACCATTGCATTGATACTGTTATCACGTGACGATAAACCAAGCTTTTCTGCACCGACCCAAATGAGCGGACGAATATAGGCTTCTGCCAAGTTGTTTTGCTTGACCACATCTTTGTGCGCCTGCTCCAGAGTCGCTGCATCAAACGGTACATTCATTTGAAAGATTTTTGCAGAGCCTAACAGACGCTCGGTGTGCTCTTTTAGGCGAAAAATTGCCGTACGATTATCAGCAGTTTGGTATGCGCGCACACCTTCAAACACAGCCATGCCATAATGCAGGCTATGCGTCAGCACATGGACTTTGGCATCTGGCTGCTCAATCATTGTGCCATTCATCCAAAGCTTGCCATCTTGTGTTGCCATATTCATTTTATAATCCTTATGTTAGCACTAACGGCTATTTTTTTAGGTATAGTCGACGCACGTATAAATGCTTCGACTAGAGGTTTTGTTTAATCGTATTTATCAACATCATATGATAACACCGCAGCGTCAAATTTTATTGCTAAAATATAGTGTTATCCTTACTTAGAAATAACCAACAACTGACAGATTTATCGTAATGTGTCGCCGATTATATCACTGGCGGTGCTAGCAAATGAAATCTTTTAGTTTGAGTATCACAGGCTATTATTTATAAGCAAAAACCTTCTTAAAAATTAGGCGAATCGCCATCGGCCAAATTAACACCCATCAAATGTTGCCATTGCGCTTGTACTAATGCTCGTGTTTCTTTCCACAGTGACTCATCCACCAATAGCGATTGCTCTGATAGTGCCAATTGATGAGTAGCAGCACGAATTCTGAGGTAGGCATCCGTTAAATCTTGGCAGACTTGCTCCTCCCAAATACCCAGTGATGCCACTTCTTCAAAAATACGAACGTTGTCGCTCCATTTGGTCAGGCTCGGATGCTCATGCGAATAAGCCAATACTGCAAATTGCGCTAAGAATTCAATGTCAATGATCCCGCCTGCATCTTGTTTAAGATGAAACTTACCTGCTTGTTGTTGCCATTGACTGGTGCCCAGATGTTTTTGCATCTTAATACGCATACTGGTGACTTCTGTACGCACCTGCTCTATCGTGCGCGGTAATGATAATACGTCTCGGCGAATATCACAAAAGCGTGCCGTCACTCGTTTATCACCGCAAATCGCTCGCGCCCGTACCAAGGCTTGATGCTCCCACGACCATGCCTTTTCTAGCTGATAGGTTTCAAAAGCATGACAAGACACCACCATCATGCCAGCATTACCTGAGGGGCGCAGACGCATATCAATCTCATAAGCGCGGCCATCTCGAGTTTGGGTATTGAGATAGTTCATCAGCTTTTGTACCAAACGGGCAGCAAACTTCATACCGCTGACTGATTTTTCACCCGTGGTCATGCCCTGCTCTTTTATCTTATGTAAAAACACCAAATCCAAATCTGAAGAATAAGACAGCTCTAGCCCGCCAAGCTTGCCATAACCAATGATGGCAAAACCGCAATCTGCCTCGGTCACCGGATCGCCATCTTGACCAATAGGATAGCCGTAGCGTTTGACAATTTCTGCAAAAGCCCGTTCTAATGCGGCTTCTAGTACCACCGCTGCGATATATGTAAGAGAATCCGACACCTTCATAATCGGACGCTCAGCCAATACATCACTGGCGGCGACCGCCAACACTTGGTTCTTCTTAAATAATCTTAATACGCTGAGCAGCTCTTCTTCGTCATTAGGCTCTACGCGCAATAGCTGTTGACGCAAAATATCACGCAACTCTGGCTTGTCCGGCAAGTGGCGATAGCGCTGCTGTAAAAAAGTATCTAAGAGCACAGGATAATGTGCCAACTCTTTGGCAATCCAAGGACTGGCCGACAGCATGGGTATCAGTTCAATCGTTGCATTGGGGTTTTCTGCAATCATCACCAAATAGATAGAACGACGACAAATCGCTTCGAGCAATGTAATGAGACGCGGCAAAGCGGTATTGGCCAATTGCTGCTGCTCTTGATGAGCGAGTAACGCATGGATAATTACAGGATAAGCGTCATCCAACCGCTCGCGAGCCTCATCGCTTAAGTTAGCGACCATCTTTGACTGCCAAAAATCTTGTAACAGCACTCGGTTTTCTGCCGTTAACACATCATTCAATCGTGCAATCTGTTCATCAAGATGTTCGGGCTCAAGATCTGTGTCTTCATGATCCGGTACCTGACGTTCGGTCACCATACGCTCAAAGGGAACATTGACATTGTCTCGGTGGTGGTTAAGGGTATCTAACAGTGCATTCCAATCGTCAAACCCAAGGGTAACCGCCAAGTTATACTGCCACTGCGGATCATGTGGCAAACGCTGAGTCTGTTGATCATTAATCGCTTGAATGGCGTGTTCAAGCCGACGTAAAAAACGATACGCGGCTTGGAGCTCTTGATAAGTAGTCCTCTCTAGATACTCAAGCTTATGTAATACCTGCATTGCTTGTAAACAAGATTTCACCTGTAATTGAGGATGCCTGCCACCATAAATCAACTGAAAGGCCTGCACAATAAATTCAATGTCTCTGATACCACCAGCACCCAGCTTGATGTTATCCAAATCTTCCCGCTGAGCGACTTGGTTTTGAATAAGCGATTTCATCTCCCTGAGCGCTGAAAAAGCACTGTAATCCACGTAATAACGGAAAACAAAGGGCTTGATGAGCGCTTGTATCTCATCATAAAACGGCTGTTCTAGCTGCCCGACTACTCGCGCTTTTAGCCATGCAAAACGCTCCCATGCACGTCCATGTTGAGAGAAGTACTTCTGTAATGCAGATAGATGAATGGCCAAATCACTACCATCACCCCAAGGGCGCAGACGCATATCGACCCGAAAAACAAAGCCATCAGCCGTCTTTTGATCCAATAATTTAATAATACCTTGACCAAGCCTTGTCATAAACCGCTTATTATCTATGCTGCGCGTGCCTTTTGATTTATCACCGCTGGTTACACCACGAGCCTGATGGACAAAGATAAGGTCTATATCACTCGATAGATTCAGCTCATGAGCGCCAAGCTTACCCATCGCCATAATCGCCATGTCATCAATTTGCACGTTACCTTTGGCATTGACAAACGTTGGTTCGCCGTACTGTTTAATCAAATGCTGGTAGGTATAATCTTTGGCAAATGAGATACAGCCGTCTGCAAACTCAGACAGCTCGTCGGTCAATTGCTCAAGTGCTATCAGTTGTAAGGCATCTTGCCAAATCCAGCGCATCATCAGCAGTGTACGTAGATGACGCAGGCCACTCATTACCTTCACTTCATCAGCAAGTTGGTAATTATCATCTAACGTATAATCTTGAATCAAATCATCGATTTGCTGCCGAGTTAAGGTTCGATCTAACGGGTAGCTACGTAAAAACGTTTGGCATGAAACCGTTCGACTCTCCCAAATCTGATAAGCGAACTCGCTTGCCGTCTGCAATATTTGCAGCTGTTCGGTTGTATACTGACAATCTGTACCATGGGTCGCACGTGAAGGCATAGCGGATGACATAGGGAACATAACTCCTTGCATAGAGTGATAAGACTACGTGAACTTAGCGCATAAGTTTATCGTTTTTTCTTACGAAGTAGTCACAGCATCAACTAACGATACGCAATATGTCGGTATTTAATATAAAACTACGTTTAATGACAGTGACCCTATTTGCTTTTGAGCGCTTTATGGTAGCATAAACAACTTTAGCGCAGATGATTGAAAAGAGCTCTTATGACAACCATGACCCCATTGCTTCTGATTACTGCTGATCCTAGCCACCCACTTGCCCATTTAGCGCTACGTTATGCACGCGCTTATCTCAAAAATGCCGCCAATAGTAAAGATACCAATGACAATGCCACCTTAGATAATATCACCTTAAACGTATTTTTTTATGGCGATGCGGCTAATACTGCCAATGATCTACGCTGGCAGTCGGCGGATCAAATTAATTTGACCAAAGAGTGGCAAACGCTCGCTGAGCAGTTCCAGTTAGCGCTGCCTGTCTGTGTCAGTACTGCACTCAGTCGCGGCATTAGCGACACGGATAACAGCAAACGCCATCAACTTAATGGTGACAACCTTGCCACTGGCTTTTCACTGATCGGACTGAGTGAGCTGGCGATGATGATGCAAGGCGACTGTCGTTTGATGCAATTTTGATGACTTGCCGTGCAGACAGATTACATCTTATGATAATAACTGTCAGCGACCAATTAGATTAGGAATTAACCATGAAATTATTAGTTCAGCTGCTCACGCCGACTGAAATGGCGAGTTATGAAGGCTGTGCGCTTGCATTAACGCTAGCGACCTTTGGTCATGAAGTACAGCTGTATTTGGATGCGCCTGTTTTTGGCTTGTTGATGCAGCCTGCGTCGCGTTTGCATGGCATGATTCAGTCGCTTGAGCTATATGACATGCCAGCCGCTTGGCTACCTGACGATGTTTTTAGCGGGTGGGTAACAGGTATGCTACCTATTGATTTGGCTTCACAATTGACATTGATACCTGAAGTGGTGAACGCTTCAGACTTTGAGCAAATACTACGCTTTTAGCCTCGCAATTTTATTTGTAATACTTTAAATACTAGGCCATGTCCTCATTTTAAAAATAGAGATGAGAATGAGGACACGCCTTATCCTAAATCTAGCAAAAAATCGGACACTGTTATGGCAACTTTATATCAAATACACAGCACAATGGATATGCTCAGGCGCAGTGTCGATGAGATGTCACGGACATGGCGCACCGGTGACAGTATTCTCTTGCTTGGTAGCACCGTGGCTTTTATCAGTTGGCTTGATGCGTATTTGAGTGACAATGAAATACAAGGCATCGCAAATATTTATGCCTTAGCCGATGATGTGGCGCAGCTGAGTACCAATACCAGTGCTAAGCTCAATCTAGAAGCCAAGTTGAGTGGGCTGTTAACCGATGAAGAATGGGTCAATCTAACTCAGAATACCAATTTTAGTAATACCAATGCTAGTAATACCAGTGTTAGTAATACCGATGCTAATAATGCGGGGTTTGATAAAGTAGTGACCATTGCCCTATGAATAACGATAATACGATCAATCACGATATAACCAATCATTATATAACAGCGGCAATCAACGTTGAATTGGATCAAGACGGTCATTTATGTGACCATAATATCTGGACCCCTGAAGTCGCTCAGCAATTGGCCAACACTCTAGAGGTGCATCTAGAAACTGAGCATTTACAAATTTTACAGCAGGTACGGGCATTTTTTACTCAGTTTAATCACGCACCAGCCACGCGCCCACTGATTAAATGGTTACAGAAAACCTTGCCAGAGCATGATATCAGCAATCAGAAACTACAGCAGTTATTCAACACTGGCTTGGTTGCCCGCCATGTCAATCGCCTTGCCGGTCTGCCCAAACCACCCAACTGCTTATAAGATATATGGCATATATGATTGATAAGGTGTTATGAATGGCGATGAATACCTAAATGTTGGATCATCGCCTGCAATCAGTAAAAAATGCATGGCTATTTTGGATCGTACACTGTCAACGTCTCATACCCGATACTACGACCTTCATCACCAGTGAAGCCTTGCTGACGCCAGACCTCATACAGACATATCGCCACACTATTCGATAAGTTTAAACTGCGTGAATCAGCCAGCATAGGCAAGCGCAACCAGTGATCAGCGCCGATATCTTCACGTATATCATCTGCCAGACCTGCTGTTTCAGAGCCAAATACTAAGGCGACATTAGGTATCTGCTCAGGCATCAGGGCACAATCAGATTCGGCAGCCATCTGTTGCCCACCAAAGTCATAGTCATAAAAAGGCTTGCTCAGTTTGGTGGTCAATGCTGTGACAATATGACAATCCGCTGCCTGTAGCGCCAGTTTTGCTGTCGCCCAATCATCATGTACTTGTAGGTGCGCGTATTCATGATAATCCAAACCTGCACGCCGCAGCTTTTTATCATCAAGCTCAAACCCTAATGGCCTGACCAAATGTAGCTGCGCGCCCGTATTGGCACATAAGCGGATAATATTGCCCGTGTTACTAGGCATTTTTGGCGCTACCAACACAATATGGGTGGTCATATCGACTCCTTAAGTCGTCAAATCTGCGTATTATCGTCGATCCGAGATAACGTGGACAGACTCTACTAAAATGATGGTTATTTGAATTTCTGAGCAAAAGGTAATTAAAAGTTACAGTTTACTGCCAATAATTACATTTTGATACTTTGCACAGTTTTTAACTTTCACTATGATGTCTCTAACGGATATCGAGATAGTATTTATCTATTATTATCTTATCCAATAACCCCTCAGTGAGGCTCAAGCCTAATGCTTAGCATCACTGTTATTATTTATAACGACCCATTTTTGAGGATTCTATTATGAAAAAATTAATCATCGCATCTTTAACTGCTATGTTTGTTCTAACTGGTTGCAACACTTTTAAAGGTTTGGGCCAAGACGTATCAAGCGCTGGCGAAGCTGTTACTGGCGGCGCACAAGACGTACAAAATAAAATCTAAGTATTGATTTTTTTGCGTATTTGAAAGGCTTATCATTTATGTGATAAGCCTTTTTTTATAACTTTATTTTTCGATAGTAAAGACTGACATTAAAGACACCGTGAATATCTCCAATTATAAGAAGGCTCGCAATATCTGATTGAGATAACGTTGACCCAATAGCGTTGGCTGTAGTCGCTCCGTATTGTCTACTAGTAATCCCTGAGTAATCAATTGCACCACTTGTACAGCAATATCATCATCACTAAGCCCTGTCCTTGCAGTAAACATAGACCAAGCGACGCCATCATGTAGACGTAGCGCATTCAGCATAAACTCACTGACCAATTCATCACTGTCAATTTCCTGCCAACCCACCATTTTTGGTGCGTTTTGTTTAACAGAAGAATCAGTGGTATCTTGATAATCCACATAATCTTTAGGCAGTCGTGACTTACTAAAACGATAAATACCAGAATCTGCTAGCAAGTCATTCTTTAAGCCATTATCTGTTAATGCTGATGCTTCATGAGCAATCGTTACTTTACCATGCGCGCCCGCACCAATCGCTAGGTAGTCACCAAATTGCCAGTAATTAACATTGTGACGGCATGCCTTATCTGACGCGCCTGCCCACGCGGATACTTCGTAATTGCAGTAGCCCAATTGCTGCAACAACGCTTGACCTGCCTGCTCAATATCTGCCAAGTTATCCTCATCTGGTAAAATCGGCTGGCTACGGTAAAATACGGTATTGGGCTCAATCGTTAATTGATACCAAGAAATATGCGTCGCCCCAGCATCATGCGCCATCTGGATATCGTTCAGCGCCTCATTCATCATTTGCTGCGGTAGCCCATGCATCAAATCGACATTGACTCGCTCAAACCCAGCCACGCGAGCTGCACGAATCGCTGACAATGCTTGTGCAGGGTCATGTATGCGACCAAGGGTTTTGAGCTTATCAGCAGCAAAGCTTTGTACACCTATCGACAAACGATTGATACCCACCTCTAAATATTGAGCAAAAGGCGCATGCTCAAGCGTGCCCGGATTAGCTTCCATCGTTACTTCAATGCCATCAGCAAACTTAAAAATGTTGCGTAAGCCAGTAAACAATCGCTGGTATTGCGCAATGGGTAGCAGTGAAGGCGTACCACCACCGATAAAAATAGAACTGATTTCACGCGCTTGGGTTAACGACTGCTGCATGGCGGCATCTGACAGCAGCGCATCCACATATTCGTCATACATAGATAGCTGCATATCCATCGGCAGCTCATGCGAATTAAAATCACAATAAGGGCATTTTTTGACACACCACGGGATATGAATATAAAGCGCCAGTGGAATGGCGCTTACCTGTATCCCACTCGCAGTATTATTAGAGATGCTGAGATTATCAGAAAAATGAGCAGGTGTAATATTTGACATAAACGAAGGTATCTATAAAAAAGGTTACATAAATGGATGACTGCTGTCACTAGCAGAAAGTAGCGCTAGGATAACGGCTAATGTAATTAAAAAAAAGGCTATCTTAAAGAAAAGCCGATCAATAACAAAACCAGTCACAAATATCCATATTAACCCAGTACTTTTATAGGCAAAATAGTGAAGAATGATGGCATAAAATGACATTGTATTAAATGACATTGCATACAGTGATATTGCAAATAATGAATGGCTGATAATGATAAATAGGATAAAGATATGGCTTATTGGTTAATGAAGTCCAACCCCAAGTTTTTTGGTATTGATGATTTGCAACGCCTAGAGACAGACAGTTGGGATGGTGTGCGCAATTACCGCGCTCGTAACTTCATGCGTGATGAGATGCAGGTCGGCGACAAGGTATTCTTTTATCACTCTAGCGCTAAGCCGTCTGGCGTCGCTGGCATCATGATGGTAAGCAAAGCAGGCTACCCTGACCCTTGCCAGTTCCATCCTGAGCACCGTCATTACGATCCTATTGCCACCGAAGATGAGCCACGCTGGTATATGGTAGATGTCACTTTTGAGCAAGCATTTACTGATATTCTACCACTATCAGCCCTTAAATTTTTACCCGCACTTGAGGATTCACTATTAATGAGAAAAGGCTGTGAGCAACTTACCGTAATTCCACTAGACGCCAAACACTGGTACGCCATTATGGATATGGCAGAAACCCTTCATCTACTATCTGAGCAACCAGTGGTGAGATAGTAACGATTGAGTAAGGTTTTTAGTGTTATCAACGAACACTTATTGATGCGCTGCCTGCAAAAAATTTGCTATATTTGCGATTTATGCTCAACAATTCATTTCTCGACCTTCTTTATCACACCTTTATCTCCATTATCAGGACCCGCTTATGAGCGCACCCAAACTACTATTATCTGTATTAACCGTCAGTATATTAAGTCTGACCCTTAGCGCCTGTGGCAGTGACGGGGACAAGGTCAAAGAGGAATATGACCGAATAGAAGATCAGGTGAAAGATGAATATGATCGTGTGGAAGACAAGGTCAAAGAGAAGTATAAAGAAGTCGAAGATAAGCTGAGCGATGATGAAAAATCCATGGCCGAGATTCTGGAGTCAGTATTTTTACCAGAAGAATCACTCGATAATTTCTTGGACAAAATAACCCCAGAAGGCGGTCGCGGCGGTTTATATGTCGGACACTTTATTGAGATTGAAGATGGTGACAACGACGATATCGATATCGGTGCTGTTTACTTTGACATCAGCAAAGATGGCGCTGGCAGCGTCGATGGTAGCGTTAGTTATCAGCAGCAAGCCTGCCAAGAAAATAACACTTTGGGTATCAACTCAGCCATTAAGGTTGACAACTATATCGCGGGTAAAATAACAGGCAGTCTCGATACGTTAGCGTTTTTAGACATTAAATATGTCAATGATTTGGGCATAGAAACACCAAACTTATTAACCACCTTTGCGGGGAGCTTTGAGGAAAAAGAAGCAGGATCACCTTGGAGAGGTAGCTTTGAGTATCAGGATGGCCTCGGCGGTAAAAAGCTAACCAGTAGCGAAAAAAATTGCAGCGTCACTTACACCATCAGCGATCGCTCTAATTTTAAGACGTACCCACTTGATTATAGTCTGGGCAAAATGACTCTTGATGTCATCGGTAATGGCAGTCAAAAGACCGTCACTTGGCAAAATCCTGCCAATACCAAGTATTTACTGGTTAGCCAAATTGATGTCAACAAAGCCGAGTCTGGTGCCAACGGCTATGTGCAGAATGTGATATTAAGTAATCTTGAAACGCAGTTTACCCCTGTCATTCCAGCCATGTTCACCAATTACGTGATTGTCGTGCAAGCATTTGATGCCAATAATACCTTGATTGGCTATCAAGCGGTGGTGCAAGATTTGCCTGAGTCCCTATAAATGCCTGCTGATGTGCCTATAAGTTAGAATGGTTATCTTCAAGTGCTCACTCTCTTGAATCGATTACCTTTCACAGTCAGTTTTTAAGATCGATACAACGCTTTTAAAGCGTTGACATCATAGCGTGGCTTCTTTACCATTCTATTTATTTATGACCTGTCAATCCACTGCTTGGATTGACGGGTTATTTTTATTTTTGTGCCTGACTTTTTTTGCATACTCTGTCTATATAGGCTTGCTCATATTATTTATCGGAGTATTATCGTCGGCACGACTCCCCCTTTTACATCCAGCCAAAAAACTGGATTGGCTTGGTTAAACTTGCTTAGGGCGTGTCCTCATTCTCATTTGCTTTTCTGCTCAAATTTTTGGTTATGGTATGACCGTCTCGCTATTGTTTTGTTGATGGCAATATTTGCTCATCTATCATAATTACCGCAAAGAATAAAAAGTTGCTCACTATGGTTTTCCCATTATCTTTTAGAGATTTTAAAAGCTACAGCTTACGCTTAGGCGTGCTCGCGCTTCCTATTTTAATTACTCAGTTTTGCCAAGCAGCACTTGGTGTGGTCGATGCTATCATGGCAGGTCAAGTCTCCGCGCTTGATTTGGCTGCCGTCGCCGTTGGCTCTGGTATTTGGCTGCCGCTGTTTTTATTAGCCACTGGTATTTTAATCGCCACCACCCCTCTTATTGGTGAGGCGATTGGTCAAAATAAGCACCATCAAGTACCGCATATCACGCAGCAGTCTTTATGGACCGCCAGTGTCATTGGTATTATGGGCTTTATCATCGTTAATTTAGCACCCAATGTACTTGGGGTCATGGGTGTGCCTGAAAACATCCAACCGATAGCAACGCAGTATTTGCATGGCGTGTCGTTTGGTTTTCCCGCACTGGCTGTCTATGCGGTGCTACGCAGTTATTGCGAAGCACTTGGGCGACCTGAGCCGGTGACAGTGATTAGTATTATCGGGCTACTTGCCGATATTCCCCTTAACTATATATTTATCCACGGTCTGTTTGGCATGCCCGAAATGGGCGGCGCAGGCTGCGGGGTCGCAACAGCCATTGTGTTATGGATAAATGTTTTGTTACTGGCGGCTTATACCAGCTTTACTAAGCGACAGCAGTTTGCCAGCACGCGCTTCTTTTATGCCTTTGCCAGTCCTAATCGTGCACAGATTAAAAAGCTCCTTAAACTTGGTATTCCGATTGGTATCTCTATCTTTTTTGAAGCCAGTTTGTTCAGCTTGGGCGCTCTTGTTATCAGTCCATTAGGTGAGCTAGCAACCGCATCGCATCAGGTGGCATTAGCGGTGACTTCCCAGCTGTTTATGATTCCGATATCGGTCGCTATGGCACTGACAATCATGGTATCCAATCGTTTTGGCGAAAAAAACCTCATGGCGTTACGTCAAGTGCAAGCCACTGGTCTTATCTGGACAGTATTGATTGCGCTCACTTGTATGATTGGTATTTGGCTATTTAGGCCGCAATTGGCAGCCGCATTCTCTGATAACCCAGCCGTTATCACGCAATCTATGCATTTACTTATTTTTGCCCTTGGTTATCAGCTGTTCGATGGCTGGCAAGTCAACGTCGCTGGTATATTGCGCGGCATGCAAGACACCACGATCCCAATGTGGGTCACGTTGTTCTGTTACTGGCTGGTGGCATTGCCACTCGGTGTTTATTTGGTTCGCTTCACCGATATAGGCGCACAAGGGTTTTGGATGGCATTAATCACAGGTTTATTCTTATCCTCTATTCTACTCACCCTACGCCTGCGCTACCAACAAAAGCGTCTGACGGCGATGTGGGGTTAATGCATCAGCTATACTGATGTAAATGCAGTATCTACTAACCATGACTAGCGCTACATGGTCACATAGACTATGATAAACCATTAAGCATTTCTTACTCGTAAGAAATGCTTACGTCATAATATGTAAAAAAACTCAGTTAACAACTGTACATCGATTGCTCATTGCCATGAATATAGGTATCATTAGCAATTACCTACACAATATTTAGTTACACTATTTCTTGAAATTAGTAGAAGGCAAAATTAAAACTATGGATATTGAAAAAATACGCACCCTAATCGCCCTCATGGAAGAAAGTGAACTGGTTAATTTAGAAATCAGCTCAGATGATGAACACATCAGCTTAACTCGTCACTATGATGCGCCTGCACCGACCATGATGGCCGCACCTGCTGCTGGCATTGCCCCTATCACTGCTGAAGCAAAGCCAGCGGTAAAAGCGGGTAGTGTTGAGACATCGCCGATGGTTGGTGTTTATTACTCAGCTCCTAGCCCTAATGATCCACCATTCGTAAAGGTCGGACAAAAGGTACAAGCTGGTGACACATTGGGCATCATCGAAGCCATGAAAATTATGAATCCTCTTGAGGCAACGCAAAGTGGTGTCGTTGACGAAATCTTAGTCGATAACTCCGAAGTGGTACAGTTTGGTCAACCCGTCATACGCTATAGAGCTTAACGACACTATTTACCAACCTTTACCTCATTATGATAGAGATTTCGTTATCATTTGGCATTTTAGCTTGAGTTATTTTATCTTTATCGTAGCTCGATTTAATGGTGCCTAAAATAACGACTCTATCAATGACCGCCGCTTCGACAAGGATGACCCCATGATAAAAAAACTGCTCATCGCCAATAGAGGTGAGATTGCCCTACGTATCGTTCGAGCCTGCAAAGCCCTTGGCATAGAGACCGTCGGTATCTACTCCACAGCTGATGCAAACTTGATGCACCTGCGCTTTGTTGATGAGGCAATCTGTATTGGCAAACCCAATGCCAATCAAAGCTATCTTGATATCAATACTATTTTAACCGCAGCTGAAATCACTGGTGCCGACGCTATCCATCCGGGTTATGGTTTTTTGGCTGAAAATGCTGAATTCGCTGAACGCGTCGAAGAAGCAGGTCTCACTTTCGTTGGTCCTAATGCTGATCATATTCGATTAATGGGCAATAAAGTCTCTGCCATTAATGCGATGAAAAAAGCTGGCGTACCGACCGTCCCTGGTTCAGTGGGCGCGGTAACGTTGCATAATGCTGAAGAGCAAGCACGCCATATCGGCTTTCCGTTATTGATTAAAGCCGCTTCTGGCGGCGGCGGTCGCGGTATGCGTGTGGTTGAGCGCTTCGAAGAAGTCATTGGGCAAGTACAGGCTGCTAAGCAAGAAGCTGAGCTGTGGTTTGGTGATGATACCGTGTATATGGAACGCTACCTACAAAATCCGCGCCACGTAGAGATACAAGTGCTTGGCGATGGTAACGGTAATGCCATTCACTTATACGATCGAGATTGTTCATTGCAACGTCGTCACCAAAAGGTATTAGAAGAAGCCCCTGCGCCTGATATCCCTGATGATGTACGTCAGCCAATCTTAGATGCTTGCGTTAAAGCATGTGAGTTGGTGAAATATCGCGGTGCCGGTACTTTTGAGTTTTTATTTGAAAATAATGAATACTTTTTTATTGAGATGAATACTCGTGTGCAAGTTGAGCATCCGGTAACTGAGATGATTACTGGCATCGACGTGGTCGTCGAGCAGCTAAAAATCGCAGCAGGCTACGGTTTGTCTTATCGTCAAAGCGAGATTGAGATTCAAGGTCATGCCATTGAATGTCGCATCAATGCTGAAGATCCAGCCACCTTTATGCCTTGTCCTGGTACAGTCACTCAGTTATTTGCCCCCAGTGGTGCTGGTGTACGCTTTGACTCGCACCTCTACCCGGGCTACGAGATTCCAAGCTATTATGACTCATTGATTGGCAAGCTTATCTGCCATGGTCAAACGCGCCAGCAAGCCGTCTCTAAGACGCTGCATGCACTCGATGAATTGGTGATTGAGGGTATTAAAACCAATATCCCGCTGCATCGCGATGTCATTTTGGCAGATGACAATTTTATTCACGAAGCACAAAATATTCATTACCTTGAAAGAGAGCTTCTAACTGGCAATAAAAAGAAGGCGGATGTATAACCTGCTTTGATTCATTGTTAAACATAAAAAAACCGCTACCTATTTAGATAGCGGTTTTTTTATGTTTCTATTAGACCTCTTGCAAAAGTAGCAAAGGATTTTACAATAACTCATACATTCGCA